>NZ_CFDJES010000113.1:2154-9094 GCF_983723665.1 Cobetia sp.
TGTTGCTGCTGCCATGCCTTGAGTGCCGCGAGCTTGCCCTCGCGGAAGGTGCGAATGCCACAGGCTCGCCCGTTGTAACAGCCTTGCTCGGTCTCAAGGGCCGTGGCCAGGGCCGCGTCCAGCGCCAGACGTTCGGCGAGGGGGGCGACCAGATGCGCCGTCGAGGCCGAGATGATCACGACCTGATGGTTCTGCGCACGGTGCCAGTGAATTCGCTCCAGCCCCTCACGATACAGGCGCGGCATCAGCTCGGCATCGAGAAAGCGTGCCACCTCGGCATCGACCTCACTGACGGCGCGACCTGCCAGCGGGGCCAGCAGGTGAGTCAGGTGAGTCTCCATGTCGAGTTGACCGGCCGCGTAGTCCAGCATCTGTTGTGCCCAGATCGCGCGATATTCCTCGCCATCGGCGATCCAGCCCTTCGCGATCAACCAGTCGGTCCAAAGCCCCGTGGCATCGCCCTCGAGCAAGGTGTCGTCGAGATCGAAGATGGCAAGCCCTGTGATGTCATCCATGGGACACCTGTGACGTGGCGGCGGTCTCGTTACCGCCCAGCGCCTGAACCTCATCCAGATCGGCGTGCAGCATGACGCGCAGATGGCGCGGCAGTAACTGCCGAGCGCTGCGATTGAGGACATCGACATTCAGGCGCAGTCCCTGACAGTCCACCTCGTAGCGCACGATATTGCCGAGCAGCTGGTGGCGGCGAATCACCCCCGGGCAGCCAGGGCCGGCATTGTCCGGCAAGGGCTGGGTCGGGAAGTTGGCATATTCATCCTGCTGCCCCTGGGGGCTGGTGTCCGGTTGCAGATACAGCGCTTCCGGACGCAGTGCCACGCGTGGGCTGTCGCTCTCGTAGCCAAGCAGCGGGCGCGCCAGCTCGCGACCGATCAGATTGTAATGCCCCATGAAACCTGCCGCCGTGGCATCCACCGGGCGGGTATACAGCGACTCAGCATTGCCCTGTTGCAGGATGCGCCCCTGATGCATCAGGAAGATGCGGTCCGACAGCAGCAGCGCCTCCTCCTGATCGTGGGTCACGAACAGGGTGGTCAGGCCGAGGCTCTTCTGGATATCTCGGATCTGATCACGCAGATGGCGGCGGATACGTGCATCGAGTGCCGACAGCGGCTCATCCAGCAGCAGGATCTGCGGCTCGACCACCAGCGCGCGTGCCAGCGCCACACGCTGACGCTGACCGCCAGACAACTGGTGCGGGAAACGCTGCGCCTGATCGGTCAGCTCCACCAGTCTGAGCACCTCGCTGACACGCCGCTCGCGCTCTTCCGTGCGCACCTTCTTCATGCGCAGCCCGAAGGCCACGTTCTCCGCCACGCGCATGTTGGGGAACAGCGCATAGTGCTGGAAGACCATGCCGATGCCGCGACGCTGCGGCGGCAGCGACGTGATGTCGTGACCATCGACGATGATCTGGCCGGCATCGACATCATTGAGGCCGGCGATGGCGCGCAGCAGGGTCGACTTGCCGCAGCCGGAGGGGCCGAGCAAGGTGATGAATTCCCCGCGCGCGATCTCGGCCTCTATCTCGGCGAACACCTGGGTCTTGCCGAAGCTCTTGGCCAGGCCATTGAGCTTAAGGTAGTGCTGGTCGGCGGCGCGTTCGCGCAGGGCGCTGGTCAGAAGGCCGCCGGCGCTCTGGCTATCGAATGTGGTGGCGGTGTCGATGGCAAGCATCAGCGGTCCCCTCGGGGTGCGGAGTCTGACGACTGGTGACTGGTGTGGCGCGGCTCGGGGTCGGCGCTCGGCACCGGGCCGGGCAAGCCGTCGGTCATGGCGGTGGCCTGCGCCTCGTCGGGGTCATCCGCGGGCATCTCCTGCTCGGCGGGCTGATGATTGCCGAGCCAGGTCAGGATCAGGGTGAACACGAACAGGGTGATGACCAGGGCGCTGGTGAAGTGGCCGCTGGCGCCGCGGATATTGTTCAGATAGACCTGCAGGGTCTCGAAGCGGGTGCCGACCAGCATGTTGGCAAACACGAATTCGCCAGCCAGGAACGAGAAGGCCAGGAAGACGGCAATCTGGATGCCGACGCGAATATTGGGCAGTACGACTAGGAAGAACGCCTTGAGCGGACTCGCCCCCAGCAGTTGAGCGGCCTCCATCAGGGACGCCACATCCAGTGCGCGCAGGCTGTTGGCCAGGGCGCGGTACATGAAGGGCAGCACGATGGTGAAGTAGGTGGGGATCAGGATCCACGGCGTGCCGACGATGGCCAGCGGGCCGCCTGCGTAGAGCTGCAGCAGGCCGACCGAAGACACGATGGGTGGCACGGCGAAGGGCAGCAGGATCAACCCATTCATCACGCTATCCAGGCGCGGATAGCGCGTGTTGGCGAGAAACACCACCGGTACGATCAGCAGCAACGACAGTGCCAGCGCGCCGACGGCGACCAGCAGCGAGCGCCCGAATGCCGCCAGAAAACGCGGCGTGGTCCAGAGTTCCAGAAACCATTTCACGGTCAGGGCGTCGGGAGTCAGGCTGGCGCCCCAGCGTGTCGCCAGGGCGTAGAACAGCGTCGCGATCAGTGGCAGTGCCAGCAGTGCGAAGACACTGGTGACGATGAAGGTATAGACATTCACGCGGCGCAGGCGCGCCATCAGGCTGGGCAGCAAGGGCTTGCCGTGGCGATAGGGCAGTTCAGCGGGAAGTGACATGGTAGCTCCTGCGCATGAGCCATTGCTGAATCAGCGTGACGATGACGAGAATGACGACCAGCACCAGGGCCAGTGCACTGGCCAGTTCTGGCTGCAGGAACAGGTCTCCGGAGACCAGATTGGCGATGCGGATGGTCATCAGGTTGTAGCTGGTATTCACCAGCGCATAGACGGTGGCGTAGGCGCCCATGGCATTGGCGAAGAGTACGGTGAGCGTGCCTGCCAGGGACGGCCACAGCACCGGCAGGCCGATGTGCTGCCAGTAGGCGAGGCGGTTGGCGCCCAGCAGGCTGGCGGCTTCACGCCATTCCGTCTTCAGGGTGCTGAAGGCGGGATATAGCAACAGGATGCCCAGCGGAATCTGGAACCAGGTGTAGATGACGATCAGGCCGGTGCGCGAGTAGAGATTGAAGTTCTCGAGCAGACCGAAGCGCTCCAGCATCAGGGTCAGCATGCCGTTGGCGCCCATCAGGATGATGAAGGCGAAGGCCAGCGGGACACCGGCGAAGTTGCTGGTCATGTTGGTGAAGGCAATCATCATGCGCGTCAAGCGCGGACCACAGCGGTGCATGCTGTGACAGGTCACGGCGGCGATCGCCAGTCCCAGCACGCTGGACATGAAGGAGATCTCGAGGCTGCGCCAGATGGCCTGTCGGAAGAAGGCCGAGGAGGCGATCTCGTGAAAGTTGGCCAGCCCCCAGCCCGTGGGGGTCTTGAAGGCGCTGATCATCACCCACACCAGCGGCGCGATCTGGAAGGCGCCGAAGATCAGCGCAAACGGCAGCAGCCACATGACGGGGCTGGTCAGGCAGCGCTTCAAGGCGGCAGACATCACTAGAGGCCTCGCGTGGCAGCATGACTCGCCAGCAGCGACGGATTGCTCGCCTTGCTGTGCTCAAGTCCCAGCAGTGTGGCCAGGGTGCCGCAGAGCTCGCGTTGCTTGAGATCCGTCGCGACGCCATTGGCGAAGGCGGTGCCGAAGGTCCACAGCGGCACGCGACGCTCCTCTTCCAGCAGGCCGGAATGTGAGCGGTCGGCATTCATGCCGTGATCGGCGGTCACCATCACCTGATAGCCGGCTTCCAGCCATGCCGGCAGGTAGTCGGCCAGCGCGACGTCGGCATGCCGTGCGGCATTGCGATACTGCGGCGTGTCGCCGCCATGACGATGGCCGGCATCGTCGATGTTCATGCTATGCACCAGCAGGAAATCCGGGTCGTGACGCAGGCGCAGCATTTCGGCGTCACTGAACAGATGGTCATCCGGATAATGATCCTGCCAGTAGAAGATGCCCGCTTGGATGGCGGATTCCGGGTTGTCGAGCCAGCGATGGCGGGCCGGCACGAAGGGGGCCGCGACATAGAGTTCGCTGACCCAGTGATAGGCGGCGGCAGCCGTGCGCTTGCCTTGCTGGCTGGCAAGGTCGAACAGGCTGATGCCGCGTGAGCGACGCACGATACCGTTGTTGACGATACCTGAGTTGACAGGCAGCTCGCCGGTCAGCAGGCATTCATAGAGCGGGCGCGACATGGCCGGCAGCTCGCAGTCCAGTGATTGATACTGGCCACGGCCGGCCTCGACCAGGGCACTCAGATAGCCCATGGCATGATGACCCACGGCGTGGTTGAGGCCGTCGAGCACGACAAGAATGACACGCTGAGACATGGTGACTCCGTGAAGCTCAAGACGGCACCGCAAAGGCGATGCCGTCTATCAGGATGGTGCGCGCTCTGCTCGCGTGAAGCAGAGGCCGGGGATTACTGCTGGTGGATCAGTACCTGGGACTGCCACTGACGCGGCAGCTGCTTGGCACTGGCTTCCCAGCCCGCGAAGTCCTGAACTGGACGTGCATTGGCGTACTGCTCGTTGGGCAGCAGCTTGGCGGCGATATCCTCGGGCAGGGTGAGGTGCTCGGCGCGGATCGGACGGGCATAGCCCTTGGCCAGATTCAGCTGACCGGCATCGGAGAGGATGTACTCACGGGCCAGCTTGGCGGCATTCGGGTGCGCGGCATGCTTGTTGATGATGGTGGCGTAGCCGGAGGTGACGGAGGCATCAGACGGGATGACGACCTCGAAGGTGTCGCGGTTGATCTGATCGCGATAGTTCAAGGCATTGAAGTCCCACAGCAGGGCGACTTCGACTTCGCCTTTCTCCAGGTTGGCGATGCTCGGCTCTGCCAGTGACAGACGGCCCTGGCGCGCCAGCTCCGCGAAGACTTCCAGGCCCGGTGTCAGGTCGGATTCCTTGCCGCCATTGGCGAAGGCAGCGGCCAGAATGGCGTTGTTGGCCTGGGAGGCCTTGCCCACGGCGCCGACGGACACCTTGTAGTCACCTTCGGCGAGGTCGGCGAAGGAGGTCGGGCGCTCATCTTCACTGACCAGCGTCTTGTTGATCATGAAGGAAATGGTGCCGGTGTAGCCCAGTACCCAGTGGCCATCCTTGTCTTTGGCCCATTCCGGGATCTGCTCCCAGGTCGTGGTCTTGTAGGCCTGGGTCACGCCTTGCTGTACCGCGATCGGGCCGAAGGCGAAGCCCACGTCACCGATATCGGCGGTGGCGTTCTCACCCTCGGCCTTGAACTTGGCGACTTCCTCGGCGGAGCTCATGTCGGTATCGCTATGCGCGATGGAATACTTCGACTCGAGGTCTGCCCAGGTGTCCTTCCAGTTGGCCCAGCTGTCCGGCATGCCGACGCTATCGACACGGCCTTCGGACTGAGCGGCCTCGAGAAGGTCAGCCGGCATGTCGGCGGCACTGACGGAGGCACTGCCCAACAGGGCGGCCATGCAGGTGGAAACCAGCAGGCCGGTGGAGCGGGATGAGGTAGTGGCAATCGACTTCAAGGAGATTTCCCCAGTAGGTGATGAACAATCGCTGCTCTGAAGGTAAGGCGTGACGGGTATCAGGTACCCTGTCGACACGCTGAGAGCACATCCGGGTGCTCAGGTCATTGCTCAGGCCAGTTCTCGGATCATTGATCAGACCAGTGCTCTGCCAAGTGCTCAGGCAAGTGTCGAGACAGCCGAGGCTGTGTGGTCTAGTTCAGTTCGAAAGGCACGATCGACTCTAGCGCTCGCCTGTGACAGTTGCGTGTCGTCAACATGTCGTTGTCATGGCATGGGGTGACGGCTCTGGCTCTGTCTCCTTCATACCTTCTCCGTGCCTTCTTCGTGCCTTGCCGCGGGCCCCGGTCCTCGCTATCTTCCACAGCCATAAGTGTGCAAAGCAGGGCGTGCAAGGCATGAGTCAGCGCGTGATGACTGACCTGGCGTGGCAGCCAGAGTTGTGCTGTCACCGAGTTGTCACGCCAATGCCACTATTCTCCTCATGCGTGTCTCGACAAGCGTGTCTTGAAAAGTCGCACTGAGCTTTACGGGGCGTCTGAACTAGACCACAGAAATCGCTTCGCTCTGACCCTTTCCATCCTGGACGCTCTGGATGTCATGCAAGTGACTCGCCAGAAATTGCTGTCTTTCGTTACCTTTCAGGAACTTCGCATGCCTTCATCTTCGCTTGAGCCCCAGAGTGACGCCGCTTCATCGGCAACTCCTGACACGGATGTCCCCGTGGCAGGGCTCAAGGCCAGGCTACTGAACCATCTTGAGGCAGCGCCGCTACGCGCTTCACAGCGCCTGCCCTCCGAGCGCGAGATGATCGAACGCTTTGCCACGACGCGGGTCACCCTGCGCGATACCTTGCTGCAGCTGGAGGCGGAGGGGCGTATCTATCGCGAGAATCGGCGGGGCTGGTTCGTCTCGCCGCCACGACTGCGCTATGACTTGCTGGCGTGCCTGCCATTTCGCGACATGGTCGAGTCACAGCAGCGGGTGGCCAGCACCGAGGTACTGGCGGCAGGAGAAGTCGCTGCCAACGCGGTGATCGCGCGGCGGCTGGGGATTGCGGAGGGCTCAGTGGTCTATCGCATCACTCGCGTGCGGCGTATCGACGGGCGGCGCGTGCTGCATGTCTGCCATCACCTGCGACGTGACTGTTTCCCGGGCATCCTCGATTTCGACCTCGGTGCCCACTCCCTGACCGACCTCTACCGGCATGAATACGCCATTCGTGTCAGTCGCGTCAGCTTCGAGCTGGCCTCCACGGTGTTCGACGCTGAGGCCGCCGCCGCGCTGAACGCCGCGCAGGGCAGCCCCGCGCAGCGCATCACCCGCATCAACTTCGATCAGAATGGCCGCGCGGTGGACTGCGATGATGAACACTGGCGCCACGATGCCATCGAATTGACGCTGAGTGCCGCACCACAG
>NZ_CFDJES010000114.1:0-2021 GCF_983723665.1 Cobetia sp.
ACCGCCGAGTTCTGGTCCGGGAAGGCATGTGCCTCAAGCTGTCCATCACTGCCGGGCGCCAAGGTGACGCGCAGATGATCCTGACGAATGGCAGTGCGGGCTGAGAAGGCCGCGCGTACCGTGAGACGTTTCAGCTCGCGCAATGCAGCGCAGTCGGTCATCTCGCCCAGTAACGGACGAAGGAACAACCAGCCACCGACCCAGCTGGAGACCGGATTGCCCGGCAGGCCCACGACACGCACCGCGTCACCCCGAGGGCTGTTGATACCCCCCAGCGCCAGTGGTTTGCCCGGTTTGATGGCCAGGCGCCACAGATCCAGACTGCCGAGCGCCTCGATGGCGGGGCGGACGTGGTCTTCCTCGCCGACGCTGACTCCACCGCAGGTGACGATCAGGTCAGCCTGTTGCGCCGCCGAAGCGAGGGCGTCACGAGTGGCCTCGAAGGTATCGGCCACATTGAGCGGTGCCAGCACCACCTCAGCCCCGAAGTCGCTGAGCATCTGGCTGAGCATCACGCGGTTGGAGTTGTAGATCTGGCCGGGCTTGAGCGGCTGGCCGGGTTCGATCAGTTCATCGCCGGTCGCGAACAAGGCCACTCGTACTTTGCGGCGCACCATCACGTGACTTGCCCCCTGGCCATACAGAAGGCCCAGCGCGGCAGCGTCTAGTCGCGTGCCCGCCGCGAGCAAGCGATTGCCCTTGCTGACATCCCGGCCTTGAACGCGAATGTTGTCGCCGCGGGTGCGAGGCCCGGGCAGCCAGGCCAGGGTGGTGCCATCTTCGCCTTCACGCAGTGTCACCTCTTCCTGCATGACCACCACGTCGGCGCCGTCGGGGATTTCCGCCCCGGTGAACAGGCGCGCACAACTCGCCACGGCCAGTGGCGTGGCAGGCTGACCTGCCGCGATACGCTGACTGATCGGCAGCCAGGCACCGTCACCGATGTCTGTCACGCGGGCGCAATAGCCATCCATCTGGGAGTTGTCGGCAGGCGGTACGTCAAGCTCGGCATGCACGTCCTCGGCGAGCACACGTCCTGCTGCGTCACTGACTGCCACGCGCTCGGCTGGCATCAGCGGACAGCTGTCACGTAGCGCGGCGAGTGCACTGGCCAGGGGCGCCAGCCCCTTGGCGCCGACAGGCACGGCGTCGCAGCCACATTCTGCCGCCGCGGAAGGCGACGGGCGAGAATGCGGGTCTTTACTGGCGTCAGTGGGCATGGGTTCCGCGCTCCGGGATCACCAGGTTGGCGAAGTTGCAGGGGCGGTGGCGGCTGTCGAGCTGCTCCTTCAGGATGCCGTTCCAGGCCGTCTTGCAGGCGCCGGTGGAGCCGGGCAGGCAGAACACCACGGTACGGTTGGCCAACCCCCCAAGACAGCGGCTCTGGATCGTCGAGCTACCGACTTCCTGGTGGGAAAGCTGACGGAAGAGTTCGCCGAAGCCCTGGATTTCCTTGTCGAGCAGCACGCGAATGGCTTCCGGCGTGGAATCACGTCCGGTGAAGCCTGTGCCGCCCGTCGTCAGGATGACCTGCACGGCCGGGTCCGCGATCCACTCGCTGACCACGGCGCGCAGCTGGTAGACGTCATCGGGCACGATACGCTTTTCATGCAGCGTATGGCCAGCCGCCGTCAGGTTGTCGACCAGTGCGTCCCCGGAGCGGTCATTTTCTGCGGTGCGTGTATCGGAGACGGTCAATACTGCGATGGTGAGGCCGATCTGTTCGTCATTGCCGCTCATGATCAGTCCTTCTTGCCTTGTTGACGTGCCTCGAGCGCTGCCAGCTGCTCAGGGGTCGCCTTGGCTTGGTGATGTGTCTTCCACTCGGAATAGGGCATGCCGTAGACATGCTCGCGCGCCGCGTCGTAATCGAAGCTCACGCCACGCTCCTCGCCAGCGGCCATCAGCCACTTGGAGAGGCAGTTGCGGCAGAAGTCGGCGAGGATCATCAGATCGATGTTCTGGACATCCTTGTTGTCATCCAGATGCTTGAGCAGACGACGGAACGCGGCCGCTTCCAG
>NZ_CFDJES010000114.1:2121-5520 GCF_983723665.1 Cobetia sp.
GCCGCTTCGGCCTGCTTGACCTCGTCGTACCACAGATTGTGGTGCTGCTTGGCCCAGGTCTCATCGACATAACCGGTCTTCATGCCCTCGAAGGCACCCTCGGTACCGGCGGTGCCGATATAGATGTGGCCGAAGGACACCGCGATCAGCATCAGCGAGGCGATGCCGTGGAAGACATTGGCCCACTGCATGTTGTCCCGCGTCTGGCCGAAGATCGGGAAGTCCAGCACCAGCCCGCTGGCAATCACTACCAGGCCGACCGTCGCCAGAATCCAGTACCAGGCCTTTTCCCCGCCGTTGGCGAAGCCGGCGTCCGGATGCTTGCCCTTCATCATGCCGCCACCCTGACGGAACCAGTCAAGGTCATGCTTCCTGGGAAGATTGAGCTTCAGCCACTTGGCCAGCACCAGGATCAGCATGATCGAGAACAGGGGCCCCACATAGTTGTGGATCACCTTGGTCGCCATGATCATGTTGGCCCAGAACACGTCCCCGAACACATTGCGGAACACGAACTTGCCCCACAGCAGATTGATGCCGGTGATGGCCAGCGTCAGGAACAGCGTCGCCAGCGTCCAGTGCATGGCACGCTCCAGCGCCGTCCAGCGCAGCATCAGCTTGCCGCTGCGCGGGTGGTCCAGATTGTTGCGTCCCACCAGCAGGTAGAAGATCACCAGCACGGCCAGCATGCCACCCAGTGCGATCAGGCCACCCGGTGAGATCCAGCGATTGCGGATCTGACGCCAGGTCTCGCCGCTCTGGTTGATCAGGCTGTAGTTGGAGTCATGTCGGCTGTCGATGGAGTTGCCCCCATCCTTGACCTGCCGCCAGGTATCGGCGTCCACCGTGCCGACCGCCTGACCGATCTCGCCGTCAGGGTTCGCGGCCAGTGCCTGAGGAGCCAGCCAGATACTGGCCAGCATCAGGCACAGGAACATGGCGACCACGGTCAACCGTGAAGCTGTAAAGTGCGCGCGCATGTCGCCTCCTTACCCCTTGCGGGCTGCGTCGTAGGCCAGGTGGTCCGCCTGCTGAACGCTGCTGGTGGTCAGGTTGGCAGAGGTTTCCGGGTGGCTGGCCTTGTCGACCGGCGACCAGGCGCCGTCTTCATGGCCACGGTAGACCACGCGCTGACGGAAGATGTCGGAGACGGTCTCGGCATCGCCGGCCAGCAGGGCCTTGGTGGAGCACATCTCGGCGCATAGCGGCAGCTTGCCTTCGCTGATGCGGTTGGCGCCGTACTTCTCGAACTCTTCTTCCGGGCTCTCGGCCGGGCCGCCGGCACAGAAGGTGCACTTGTCCATCTTGCCGCGCTCGCCGAAGGCGCCTTGCTGCGGGAACTGCGGGGCGCCGAACGGGCAGGCGTACAGGCAGTAGCCGCAGCCGATGCAGATGTCCTTGTCGTGCAGGACGATGCCGTCATCGGTCTTGTAGAAGCAGTCGGTGGGGCAGACCGCCATGCACGGCGCGTCATCGCAATGCATGCACGCCACCGAGATGGAGACTTCACTCGGCTTGCCGTCGTCCAGTGTCACCACGCGGCGACGCTGAACGCCCCATTCGGTCTCGTTGGCGTTCTTGCAGGCTGTCACGCAGCCATTGCACTCGATGCAGCGCTCTGCATCACACAAAAATTTCATCTGGGCCATGGTGCTTCTCCTTCACGGCCTGTCGCCGGGTTCCTCGGTCAACAGGCCGGATGATTCTGGTAACGGATACGTCCGATCGTGTCTTGCGCTGCGTCCGGGCCGCGTCACTCGGACGCGGCCGTCACTCGAGTCAGGCGAGGCTGACGCGGCACAAGGTGACCTTGGTTTCCTGCATCAGGGTCACGGGGTCGTAGCCGTAGGTGGTCGCGGTATTGGCCGATTCACCGAGCACATAGGGCACGGTGCCTTCCGGATAGCGGGACTCGAGGGATTCGCCTTCGTAATGCCCGCCGAAGTGGAAGGGCATGAAGACGACATCCGGGCCGACACGCTCGGTGACCATCGCCATCACCTTGACGCGGCCGCCCTCGGCGCCCTCGACCCACACCATGTCGCCGTCCTTGATGCCCTGGTCATTGGCCAGAGCCGGATTGATCTCGACGAACATCTCCTGCTGCAGCTCGGCCAGCCACGGAATGGAGCGTGTCTCTTCGCCACCCCCTTCGTATTCCACCAGGCGGCCCGAGGTCAGGGTGATCGGGTACTTGGCGCTGACGTCCTTCTCCTGGATGGAGGCGTAGAGCGTCGGCAGGCGATAGATGGACTCGGAATCCGGCCAGGTCGGGTAGTCCTTCACCAGGTCGCGACGCGCGGTGTACAGCGGCTCGCGGTGCTTGGGGATCGGGTCCGGGAAGGTCCACACCAGGGCACGCGCCTTGGCGTTGCCATACGGCATGCAGCCATGCTTGATGCACACGCGCTGGATGCCGCCGGAGAGATCGGTCTTCCAGTTCTTGCCTTCCGCCGCCTGCTTTTCCTCGGCCGTCAGGTCATCCCACCAGCCCAGCTGCTTGAGCAGCTTGTCGGTGAACTCCGGATAGCCATCCTCGATCTCGGCGCCCTTGGACCAGGAGCCTTCCGCGAGGATGTTGGTGCCGTTGTGCTCCACGCCATAACGCGCGCGGAAGTTGCCGCCACCCTCGGCCACCGTCTTGGAGGTGTCATACAGGATGGGCGAGCCCGGGTGACCCATCTCCGGCGTGCCCCAGCACGGCCACGGCAGGCCGTAGAAGTCGCCGTTGGCCGGGCCGCCACGGGCCTTGAGCGTCTCGAAGTCGAAGGTGTGCCAGTTCTGCTGGTGGGCCTTCAGGCGCTCAGGGCTCTGGGCGGTGTAACCCACCGTCCACATGCCGGCATTGAACTCGCGCGTGATGTCCTCGACGACGGGCACGCTGCCCTCGACCTTGATGTTGCGGAACAGCTCGTCGGCGAAGCCCAGCTTGCGAGACAGCAGGTACATGATCTCGTGGTCAGGCTTGGACTCGAACATCGGCTCGATGACCTGATCGCGCCACTGCAGGGAGCGACTGGAGTTGGTCACGCTGCCGGTGGTCTCGAACTGGGTCGCGGCCGGCAGCAGGTAGACGCCGTCGGTACGGTCGTGCATGACGGCGGCGATGGTCGGGTAGGGGTCGACCACCACCATCATGTCCAGCTTGGCCATCGCCTTCTTCATCTCCGGCCCGCGGGTCTGGGAGTTGACGGCATGGCCCCAGTAGAACATCGCCTTGAGTGCGGTCCGCTGGGAGATGCGGTCCGGGTTCTCGAGCACGCCATCGACCCAGCGCGAGACGGTGATGCCGTTGGTGTGCATCGGCTTGCCGTCGTGATATTCGGTCTGGTCGTAGCGGTTCTGGATCCACTCGAAGTCGACGTTCCAGACCTTGGACCAGTGCTTCCACGCGCCTTC
>NZ_CFDJES010000114.1:5620-8958 GCF_983723665.1 Cobetia sp.
GCGACGTCGAGCATGTCGGCCTCGGCTACGCCGGTGATGCGCTCGACTTCCGCCGGCGGGAACTTGGCGACTTCAGCACGCACTTCATCCATGCCGTAGACACGCTGCTGGATGTAGGCCTCATCTTCCCAGCCGTTCTCGAAGATGTGCCACAGCAGGCCCCAGATATAGGCGACATCGGTGCCCGGACGCAGGCGCACGTACTTGTTGGCCTTGGCGGCGGTCCGCGTGAAGCGCGGGTCGACGACGATGATCTCGGCGTTGGAGCGTTCCTTGGCCAGCAGGATGTGCTGCATGGCCACCGGGTGCGCTTCGGACGGGTTGGAACCGATGAACAGGATCGAACGACAGTTGTGCATGTCGTTGAAGGAGTTGGTCATCGCCCCGTAGCCCCAGGTATTCGCGACCCCGGCCACCGTGGTGGAGTGACAGATACGCGCCTGGTGATCGACGTTGTTGGTGCCGAACAGGGCCGCGAACTTGCGCATCAGGTAGGCCTGTTCATTGCTGAACTTGGCCGAACCCAGCCAGTAGATGCTATCGGGGCCATGCTCCTTGGTGAGCTCGAGCACCTTGTCGCCGACTTCCTCGATGGCCTGCTCCCAGGAGAGCTTCTTCCACTTGCCGCCTTCGAGCTTCATCGGGTACTTGAGGCGACGGTCAGAGTGGCCATGCTCACGCAGCGATGCGCCCTTGGCGCAGTGTGCGCCACGGTTGAAGGGGTGATCGAAGGCGGGTTCCTGCTTGGTCCAGACACCTTCCTGGACCTCGGCATAGACGCCGCAGCCCACGGAGCAGTGTGAGCAGATGGTGCGCTTCGTCTCGACCGGCGCGTCAGACACTTCGGTCTTGGCTTCGGCGCGTTTCATCATCGGGGCGGCCATGAAGCTCGCGGCGGCAAGGCCGCCGGTGGCGACACCGCTGCGTTTCAGGAACTGGCGGCGGTTGATGCCGAGTCCTGAGGTCTCTTTGGCAGAGGGGGTGGGGGTCAGTCGCATGACATCATCTCTCCTCGTCACCCGAATCATTGCCCGGGCCGCGTGAGCGGGTCAGGGGGCAATGTCGGGAGCGGCGGTCTTTCAGATCAGGGGCAGTCCTGATCCGTGCCGACTTGTCACTGTCGATGGCGGGCGGAAACCTCTCCGCGCTGCCCGTTGTTCAGGCCGCTGGCCGCGCGCATGGCGCAGGCTCAGGGCACTGTCTGTCTAGCGTTCAGTCACGCAGCGTGGCGTAGAAGGCCTTGACGTGATCACTCTCGCGATAGTTGTCAGTGCCCTTGTCCTTGACGGGGGCCTCTGGGGCGGCCTGGTCCGGAATCACGGCACCGGCCAATGACCCTGCTGCGGCAACCCCTACGGTGCTGGCGCCCAGTACGCGCAGGAATTTACGGCGCCCCTGGCGCGCCTGGTTATGGCTGTCTTTTGCGTCATCAGTCTTCATGCTGATCTCCTGTCGGCAATGCTGCTGGGTGATGCGAGATGGTTAGCGTTGCAGTCTCGAATGTTGCTTCACGTCATGCGTGACATCAGTGTCTTGCGTCGGGCGCCACACTGGCTGGCGTGACGAGCTGGACGGCCTCGGCCGTCACCTGCTCGCCAGAGTTGTTTTCGGTCGCCGCATGCAGCGGGATCGAGTCACCGAGGTTCAGGCGCTCTGCCCGCAGGAAGGCCTGCCCCAGGTAGCCGACGGCGGCATAGAAGGGGCTCTCGCGTCCCGCGAGGTCGGCGCAGCAGCGCTCGCCCCAGCTGGCCACATGGCGGCGGAAGAAATTGACCTGCTCGCCGGGCACCTCATCGATCAGCATGGCCATCACCTCACACAGTGCGCCGAGGTGATCCTCGGGCTCATGCACATCGCTCTGGCGTTCGAAGCCGAGACGTTTCAGGTCCTGGCGCAGGGCGACCAGCGGCATCTCCATCAGCGAGCCGGTGAGGTACCAGCTGGCGTAGGGCACTACCTCGCCCTGCACCACGCCTACCAGGCTCTGGAAGAAGTCGTCTTCCAGACGGCGCGCGTCGCTGACGCGGGCGGCCAATGACAGCGACGCCAGCGCGCGCGGCAGTTGTTGCTCGGCGGCCCCGGGCAGGCTGATGGCGTCATGGTCGAGTTCGGCCAGAAAGTCGATCAGCTCCGCATCCGGCGCCGCGCGCAATAGCCGCGCCAGCAGCCGGTAGAGGTCGGCGCGCAATGCCTGCTGTTCTTCACTATGGCTTATCAGAGAGTCGGCCGCAGGGGTGTCAGGTGCACGATCGTCAGTCCCACCTGCTGCAAAGTCGTCGGGAGTCGACGTGGGTGATGTCATTGGCTCAAACCTTGAGTTGGGCATCGGGATTACGTGCCATTTCGTGCCAGATGTCCTTGACGCGGCAGTCGCTGCACATCTTCAGGCGCAGTGCGCCATCGCCCTGGAAGTAGGCATGCGAGGCCAGTTTGGTCTGCATCGCCGTGATGGTGGCGGTGGAGCCGAACGGCGTGCCGCAGCTGATGCAGGGGAAGGGCACATCCTGCTTGATCAGCTGCGGTTCGCGCCGCACGTCGGGCTGCGGGGCAAAGCCAGGCGTCAGGGTGATGACCTGCTCTGGGCATGCCTGCTCGCACAGGCCACACTGCACGCAGTCACCTTGAGTGAAGGATAGTGCAGGCGACGTGCGATTGGCCGAGAGGGCGCTGGTCGGGCAGACGGCGACGCATCCCTGACACAGCGTGCAGTTGTCGCTGTCGACGTTCACCACGCCGAAGGGCGCGCCTGTCGGCACGGCGACGCTGTCCTGCGCCAGGTCCGCGACCGACAGGGTCGCCAGGTGATCGAGCACCCGATTGAGGCGTTCGCGCTTGCCGGGGCGTGCCTGCGGCTGACCCAGCAGCCAGTCACGGGCGATCGGCTGGCTGGGCTGCTGCTCTTCTTCACTGTCCGCGCCCGGTGCCAGAGCGACACACAGCGGCGTGATCAGGGGTAGGGCTTCAGCCTCGTAGTTATCCATTTGTGGCAGGGCGGATGGCAAAGAGACGAAGCGGATGCGCGGCTCGCCACTGTCCGCATTGGCAAGCCCCATGCTGTCGAGCAGGGTCAGTGCCAGGCGACGTTCGCTATCGAGCTGCTGGTGTTGGCCTGCGGGCAGGTCGTGGGGCAGTTCGACGATGACCTGCGTCGCGCCGAGTGCGAGAGCGGCCAGCCACTCGTCGTGCCCGGTGGCGGAGATTTCCTCGAGGGTGATATCGAGGCAGCGCTCCTGGTCGACACTCGCCAGGGCAGTCTGCGAGGCAGGGGATTGCTCCAGGCGATAGCGCAGCAGCGGGTAGAGGCCACCGCCATCCTGATAGCGCTCCAGCAGGCGCTG
>NZ_CFDJES010000115.1:0-8905 GCF_983723665.1 Cobetia sp.
AACCGCCGACACGGGGATTTTCAATCCCCTGCTCTACCAACTGAGCTATCTGGCCAACCTGAAGACACAAAAAAAGCCGCCAAGGCGACCTCTATATCGTGTGTTCTTCGCTCATCTACAGAAGCCTGAAGATGGTGCCGGCTAAAGGAGTCGAACCCTCGACCTACTGATTACAAGTCAGTTGCTCTACCAACTGAGCTAAGCCGGCACAAAGAACTCATGATATGAGTCTTCTTACTACGTTACTGTATGTCAGCTGGCTGGGGTACCAGGACTCGAACCTGGGAATGCCGATACCAAAAACCGGTGCCTTACCACTTGGCTATACCCCAATTTGGTGGCCAGAGACGGAATCGAACCGCCGACACGGGGATTTTCAATCCCCTGCTCTACCAACTGAGCTATCTGGCCCTTGCCAACGAGGACGTATTAAATAGAAAACCTTTCCCGACGTCAACCCTTGCTTATCAAGAATTTGGCGTCGTAATTCGCCTTCCGCCGTCCTCGCCGTCCACTCAGACTTCGTAGCCCTGTCCGCCCTGCGATTCGCCCTTGGCGGCGGCGTCCGTCGGCACGAAACCTTCGGCCTGGTCCGTCTCCTGGTTGTTGAAGAAGCGATCCATCTGCTCCATCAGATAGCGACGGCTGTCGGCATCCATCATGTTGAGGTGCTTCTCGTTGATCAGACGCGTCTGCAGCGCCTGCCACTCTTCCCATGCCTGCTTCGAGACGTTGGCCCAGATGTCCTGGCCCTTCTCGCCCGGCAGCGGCGGAAAATCGAGACCCGGTAGGTCCTGGTCATACTTGCGGCAATGTACGGTGCGCATGGGTAACTCCGTAAGAGAACTGGATGTCAGTGTGGATGAGCGTCGAGCCTTCGCCAGACGCCTTTACTGTTGCCTCATTCTCGCACGCTTGAGCCGCTTTGCCCCAGACGTGCGGCCCGATGCCGACACCGACAAGGCCTCACAGCCCGAACAGATCATCCGTGCAGCGCGCCAGCAGCGCCTTGACCGGCGCCGGCAGGCCCACGGCGTCAGGCACGGCAGGGTCGACGAAGCGGCGGTCGGCGGCTGACTCGTTGACGCTCCCGGCCGCTTGAGCTGGCGCAAGCCCTGCCTCCCCCAGCTGTACCGGCTGTGGCGTGATGGTCAGCCGGAAGTGGCTGAAGACATGTTCGAAACTTGCCAGTGGCGCCTCCAGATGGGCGCCGCGGGCTTCGCGAGCGACCCATTCCCGCGCGGCCTCGCGGTCCTCGACCAGTGGCGGCGCCCACAGACCGCCCCAGATGCCCGTCGGCGGACGGCGTTCCAGCAGGATCTTCCCCGCCGCATCGCTGACCAGCAACATCAGCGTCTGACGCGTCGGAATGGTCTTCTTGGGCTTGCTCTCGGGGAAGCGCTTCTCTTCGCCACGCGCATGCGCCACGCAGACCTCCTCGAAGGGGCAACGCGCGCAATCGGGCTTGCTGCCGCGCGTGCACAGGGTGGCTCCGAGATCCATCATCGCCTGGGTCCAGTCCGCCAGCCGCACCTGCGGCGTGTAGCGCTCCGCCAGCGTCCACAGCTTGCGCTCCACCGCCGGACGGCCCGGCCAGCCCTCCACGGCATGCAGGCGAGCCAGCACGCGCTTGACGTTGCCATCGAGGATCGGCGCCCGCTGTCCGGTGCTGATGCTAATGATCGCCCCGGCGGTCGAACGCCCGATGCCCGGCAAGGCCGACAGTGCCTCGACACTCTCGACCGGAAATGCGCCGTCATGCTCATTCACGACCTGCTGAGCGGCCTTGTGCAGATTGCGCGCCCGCGCGTAGTAACCAAGGCCCGTCCACAGGTGCAGCACGTCATCGATATCCGCCGCCGCCAGCGCCGCGACATCCGGGAAGCGCTCCATGAAGCGGGCGTAGTACGGCAACACCGTCGCGACCTGGGTCTGCTGGAGCATGATCTCCGAGACCCAGACGCGATACGGCGTGGTGTTCTCCTGCCAGGGCAGATGCTTGCGGCCATGCTCATCGAACCAGTCGAACACGCGCGCCTGAAACGCCTCGGGGCTCAGGGCGATGTCTTCGAAGCCGGGTGTGGCGTGGCTCTCGGGAGCTGTCACGTCTGGCGTGGCAGCAGTGTCAGGTCGCGCCATCAAAACTTCCTCTGCTCGCGCCATGGTCGACGCCATGGCCTGGGCTCAAACGGCAGCACGCCAGCCCCGAGGAGCTGGCGTGCTGGTCTTGCTGCGAAGGGAGCGCGTGATCAGTTGAACAGCCCCTGAATCGCGCCCTTCAGCTTGTCGCTGGCGCCTTCGCCCAGCTTGTCGTCGATCTTCTTGCGGGTATCTTCGTCGAGCTTCTCATCCAGCTTCTCGCTGACCTTCTCGCCCGCCTTGCGCTTGGCTTCATCCTTGGCCAGTTCCGCTGCGGCACTCTGGAAGCCTTTCTGATCGAAGCCACACCACTCGCCCGGCTCACCGCTCAGGTTGCCCTGACACTGCACCGGGAAGCGCAGCTTGATCAGACGCGGATTGACCTCACAGGCCGCGTCATCCGCGCCCTCGATGAAGCGCGCCGCCACGTTGTAGTCGAAGGCCTCGGTCGGCAGGTTGAGCTGGCCCTTGCCGTCCAGTGCGATGCCCGGAATCGCCAGGGCGAGATCCTGATTGCTGATCACGCCATTGGTGACCGTGAAGCTGCCCTGCGCACGCTCCAGCGGCGTATTGGCCTTCCACTCGCGCGAGGAGGTCTTGCCACTCAGCGTCGCCACGGCAGTACACATCTCCTTGGAGATATTGGCGTCGAGCACCTCGCCATTGCGAATCTCGAAGTTGCCCTTGCCGTTCAGATTGCGCTTGATGCTGTCGATCTGATTGGTGCTGGTGGTGTAGTCACCATTGAGCGTCAGGCGACCGCGCAGGATGTCCTTGTGCTCCGGCGCCAGCGCCTTGAGGAACGGCGCGATATCCAGATTGGTCAGCTTCTCGCCGAAGCTCATGCTCAGCGGTGTCTTGCGGCTGTCGATGCGCGCATTGGCCGCCAGCGAGCCGCCATAGAGGCTGGCCGTCAGGCTATCGAGCTGCTGCACACCCGGCTGACCGGACAGCTTGGCGGTCACCTTGCTCATCTCGAGACCCGAGGCGATCAGCGTGCCGATATCCAGCTGCCCCTGAAGGCCCAGCGTCTTGAGCAATGCCACCGGCAGCAGCTCCGCATCGCCATCGGCCGCATAGACCGGCGCGATCACGCCCGCCGTGAGCGCTTCCCCCAGGCTTGCCGTCTTCTCGTCTGCGCCCGCCGGTGCCAGGTAGTCATCGAGATTGAGCGCGTCGACATCCAGATCGAAGGTGATCTGCGAGGCATCGAAGGACGAGCCGAGACGCCCGTTGATGGTGGTGTCATCCAGCGCCATCACCAGGTTGGTCAGCTGCACCTGCGACATGTCGCCCTTGAACGGGCTGGAGAAGGCCAGCGAGGTCAGCGCGCTGCTCTTGGCAGTCTGCGGCGCTTCCATGCCGACACGCGTCATCCACGCCTTGGGCGACAGCGGTGCCAGCTTGAACTGGCCGCTATAGCTGAGCGCATCGCCGGTGATGTCCTTGGCCTTGAGCGCCCCGCTGAGGCGCAGGTCACTGCCGGAGGTCAGCAGCAGGTTCTCGAGATTCGCCGTGCCCGCAGCCAGATCCGCTTCGGCACCGAAGGTGGCTTTCAGCGGCAGGGCCTTGTCACCCAGCGCGGCCTGATGGAGCGTCGCGTCCAGCTCGGCACCATCGGCCAGATACAGCTGCTTGTCGGTGTCCAGCGTCAGGGTGTCGATATCCAGCGCCACGCTCTGGTCCTTGTCACCCAGCGACGGCATGCGCGTGGTGGTATCCAGGCTCACGCCGGTCAGCACATGACGGCCGCCCTGCAGGTCCAGCGCCACCTTGCCATCGAGGCTGACGGTGCTCTGAAGCTCCGGCTCACGCCCATCGGCCACGAACGACAGCTCGACCGGGAAGGCCTTGTCGGGGCTGACGTTGGAGGACGTCAACGCCACATCGTTGAGCGTCATTTCGAGCCCGCTGGCCGCGTCCTGATAGGCGATCTGACCATTGGTGACCTGCACCGAGGCGATATCGAGATTGACCGCCATGCTGCCGGCGCCATTCTGCACCGACGGCGTCGTGTCATCCGCCAGCGCCACACCGGCGCTCTTGGCCGGCGGCAGCGCTTCATCCGCCGCGCCACTGTCGGCGGCCGTCGCCGCATGCTCGAGCAGGCTTTCCCAGTTGCCACGCCCCTGTGCATCACGCTCGAGCGCCAGCTTGAGGCCGTCGAGGAAGACGCCTTCGACTTCGACTTCACCGCTCAGCAGTGGCGTGAAGGACACGCCGACTTCCGCGCGGGTAAAGGAGGCAAACGGTGACTGGTCACGCTCCTGCTCGGGCAGCCAGGCTTCGGCGTCCTCGACGCTGACGCCGAGACGCGGATAGAAGGACCAGTCCAGCGGGCCGTTCAGGGCCAGTTCCAGCCCCGCCTGGTCCTTGACCGCCTTGACCAGTCGCGGCTTGAGATCATTCGGATCGAGGAAGGTGGTGACATAGATCACCCCTGCCACGACCACCAACGCCAGTACTCCGACGATGGCCAGCAAGGCTCTGAACAGTGCTTTCATCTGCGTCCTCCCTTTGACACGATGAGAATTGCTACGGTGCCCTCACTCCAGAGGGCAGCACATGGAATGGCGCTGGGGACTCGTGGCATCAGGCGATGCCCTTTCTCCCGCTCATCATCTAGCTCGAGCGCTGCGCGCCATCCTCCCGCACAGCGAGACAGCCTCAAGACAGAAATGATGATGACACAGCCGGTGGACAGGTCGCGTTGACGTCAGTTCCGCATCCGGCAACGACCGGGTTCACTCCTGCGCCAGCACGAAGCCGTCGCGGGCGGGGTCTCGCACATAGCCCAGACGTGATACCAGCAGCTCGTCGGCCAGGGTCAATCCCTGACTCGGCACGACCAGCAGACGCTGGGCACTGGCCGCTTCCAGCGACAACAGCGCCATCAGGCGCGTACCGACACCGCGTCGACGCGTGCTCTTGCGCACGCAGCAATGGCTGATCTTCCAGGCATCGCCTTCATCCTCGCAGAGTAGCGCGCCGATATGACGATCGTTGAAGAAGGCGCTGCAGAAGCGGTGTCCCGCGGCGAGATTGGCCTGAATGAAGTCATCCGGGGCGAGCGGGAGACGCTCACTGGGGGCTTCGTGATAGATACGCGACAGATCGATACGGACTTGCTCATCGGTTTGCCAGCGTGCGTGATCGATCATCTGAAGAGTGACCGGCATGGTGAGATCCTCGCCCGCGATATGAATGCCCGCCATTGTAGCGGATGCCATTGTCCTTTCTCTATAATGACGGGTCGGGCAGGCACAAAGACGACGCGCCTGCCGCCGATCAAGCGCCCCGCCGACGGCTCTCTGCCGTCGTCAATGCCCTGATCACGATTTCGATTGCGACATCACATGACAATAACCACATGATGCGCACTTCCCGGCCGGACTGGACACACGCCTCTCATACCAAAGGCCCCAGACTGCGCCCAGACCCCATCGGCCCCGAAGCCGCTGATGGCGTCACCGACCGCTGGAGAGACATCATGGTAGAGCGTATCGCCGAAGTTCATCGCAACACCTCGGAAACCAAGATCCGGGTCCGCATCAATCTGGACGGTGAAGGCAAGCTGAGCGCCAACACTGGCGTGCCCTTCCTCGAACACATGATGGACCAGATCGCCCGTCACGGCGTGATCGACATCGAGGTCGACTGCGATGGCGACCTGCATATCGATGACCACCACACCGTCGAGGACATCGGCATCACCCTGGGTCAGGCCTTCGCACAGGCGCTGGGCAACAAGGCCGGCATCCGCCGCTACGGCCATGCCTACGTGCCGCTGGATGAAGCCCTGTCTCGCGTGGTGATCGACTTCTCCGGTCGTCCGGGCCTGTTCATGCAGTGCGAGTTCACCCGCGGCAACATCGGTCGCTTCGATACCCAGCTGTTCTGGGAATTCTTCCAGGGCTTCGTCAATCACGCTGGCGCCACCCTGCATATCGACAACCTCAAGGGCTTCAATGCCCACCACCAGGCCGAGACCATCTTCAAGGCCTTCGGCCGTGCCGTGCGCATGGCAGTGGAAGAGGACGAGCGCATGGGAGGCCGTATCGCCTCCACCAAGGGCTCGCTGTAAACGAATGACCCGGGCGCCAGACGCCTGACATCCAGCGCCGGAGCCTGCCTCCGGCCTTCGGGAGAAAGACATGACGATTGCCGTCATCGACTATGGCATGGGCAACCTGCACTCCGTCGCCAAGGCGCTTGAGCACGTGGCCGACGAGAATGTCGTGATCACCAGCGACCCGCGCGCCATCCGCGGTGCCACCCGCGTGGTGCTGCCCGGCCAGGGCGCCATCCGTGACTGCATGGGCGAGCTTGAACGCGCCGAGCTGCGTGGTCTGGTCGGCGAGCTGCTGAGCAACCACAGCAAGCCGCTGCTGGGCGTATGCGTCGGCCAGCAGATGCTGATGGAGCGCAGCGAAGAGAACGGTGGCATCGATTGCCTCGCCTACTTCAAGGGCGACGTGAAACGCTTCGATGACCAGCAGCTGGACGAGCACGGCCAGCGCCTCAAGGTGCCGCACATGGGCTGGAACCATGTCGCGCACACCCAGGGCCACGCGCTGTGGGAAGGCATCGAGGACAACTCGCGCTTCTACTTCGTGCACAGCTTCTATGTGTCGGCCAGCGAACGCTCCAAGGTCTACGGTGCCACGCACTACGCCGGTGCCGAGGCGCACGTCGCCATCGGTGAGGGCAGCCTGTTCGCGGTGCAGTTCCACCCGGAGAAGAGCGCGGCCGCCGGCCTCAAGCTGCTCGAGAACTTCGTCCGCTGGCAGCCCTGAAGGCTCGCCCGCGTGACCCTCGGCGTCTGTCTCGCGTGACGGACGCCGATACATCCGCCTTCGATATACCGACGACAATACAGGCGTGCCCAGACACGCCGAGAGGACACCCGACATGCTGGTAATCCCCGCGATCGATCTCAAGGACGGTCAGTGCGTACGCCTGAAGCAAGGCCGCATGGAAGACTCCACCAACTACGGCGATGACCCGCTGGCCATGGCCGCGCGCTGGGTCGAGGCCGGTGGCCGTCGTCTGCATCTGGTCGATCTCAACGGTGCCTTCGAAGGCAAGCCGGTCAATGGCGACGCCGTGACACGCATCGCCCGCGCCTACCCGGAGCTGCCGATCCAGATCGGTGGTGGCATCCGTGATGCCGCGACCATCGAGCACTATCTGGAAGCCGGCGTCGGCCAGGTCATCATCGGCACCAAGGCCGTGAAGGAACCGGCCTTCGTCGCCGAGATGTGCCGCGCCTTCCCGGGCCGCATCATCGTCGGTCTCGATGCGCGTGACGGCTTCGTGGCCACCGATGGCTGGGCCGAAGTCTCCACCATCAAGGCCACCGAGCTGGCCAAGCGCTTCGCCAACGACGGCGTGTCCTCCATCGTCTACACCGACATCGCCCGCGACGGCATGATGCAGGGCGTCAACATCGAAGCCACCGTGGCACTGGCCCGCGAAGGCGGTATCCCGGTGATCGCGTCCGGCGGCGTGACCAACCTGGATGACATCCGTGGCCTGGCCGAAGTGGCCGATCAGGGCATCCTCGGTGCCATCACCGGCCGCGCCATCTATGAAGGCAGCCTGGACATCGCCGAAGCGCAGGCGCTGTCCGACTCCATCACCGGCCGCAAGGCCTGAGGGGAGCGATCATGGCACTCGCCAAACGCATCATCCCGTGTCTGGACGTCGACGCCGGTCGTGTCGTGAAGGGCGTCAACTTCGTCGGTATCCGCGATGCCGGTGACCCGGTCGAGGTCGCCAAGCGCTACAACGAGCAAGGCGCCGACGAGATCACCTTCCTCGACATCACCGCCAGCGTCGACAACCGTGGCACCACAGTCGACATGGTGTCGCGCATCGCCGGTGAGGTGTTCATCCCGCTGACGGTGGGGGGCGGCATCCGCACCTGTGAAGACATTCGCACCATGCTGAATGCCGGCGCGGACAAGGTCTCGATCAACACTGCGGCCGTGTTCAACCCGGACTTCGTGCGTGAAGCCGCGGAACGCTTCGGTAGCCAGTGCATCGTGGTCGCCATCGACGCCAAGCGCGTCAGCCAGGACGGCGAGACACCGCGCTGGGAGATCTTCACCCACGGCGGCCGCAAGCCGACCGGACTCGACGCCGTCGAGTGGGCGAAGAAGATGGTCGAGCTGGGCGCCGGTGAACTGCTGCTGACCAGCATGGACCGCGATGGCACCAAGGCCGGTTTCGATCTCGGCGTGACACGCGCCATCTCCGACGCCGTCAGCGTGCCGGTAATCGCCTCCGGCGGTGTCGGCACCCTCGACCATCTGGTGGATGGCGTGCTCGAAGGCGGTGCGGATGCGGTGCTGGCCGCCAGCATCTTCCACTTCGCCGAGTACACGATCCCCCAGGCCAAGGCGCATATGGCCGCACGCGGTATCGAGATGCGCCTGTAAGCGCAGCCGCAGGGAAGTTCAGGCAGAAACGCGAACGCCGCCATTTCCTCAGGGAATGGCGGCGTTCTTGTCTGCAGAGAAGCAACTTCGGTTCAGGCGAGAACAGCGCTCAGACGTAGCCCAGCTTCTTCAGCGGCTTGAGCGCCTGTGCGAGTCGCTGGTCGGCAAGCGTCATGATATCCGCGACCAGGTGCTTCTCGGCGGCGGGCAGCATCACGCGCTCCCCGACCCACAGCGCCAGCTCCGCCAGGTCATGCTGATTGCCCAACCGCGCGGCCGCCTTGTCGAGCAGTTCCGGCTCGCGGCGCCGTCCGTGACTCGGT
>NZ_CFDJES010000116.1:0-4161 GCF_983723665.1 Cobetia sp.
GAGTGGCGCTTCCTGCCGGTCGACGTGCGCTTCTGAGACGTGCGCTTCTGATTTGCTCCCAAGGCCATGGCTTCCTGAGGCATGGCTTCCATGGACATGCTTCATCGGCTTGGCCCGTGTAGCGGTGGCAGGCATACTGTGCCCATCGTGTTCCACGGCTTTTTTCGCTGACAGTTCAGACGCCTGCGCGCCACATTCATCGCGCCGCGCAGGCCGTCACAGGAGTTTCAAGGTATGGAAGGTATCAAGCACATTGTCGCGGTCGCTTCCGGCAAGGGTGGCGTCGGCAAGTCCACCGTCACCGCCAATCTGGCGCTGGCATTGGCGGCGGAAGGTCTCAAGGTCGGCCTGCTGGACGCCGACATCTATGGCCCGAGTCAGGCGCAGATGTTCGGCGTGCCGACCGGCCAGCGTCCGGAAATGGCCGGTGAGCAGGTCTTCAGCCCCATCGAGGCGCATGGCATCAAGACCATGTCGATGGCCTATCTGGTCGACGTGAAGGACCCGATGGTCTGGCGTGGCCCGATGGTCGCCGGTGCCTTCCAGCAGCTGCTCAACCAGACTGCCTGGGGCGAGCTTGACGTGCTGCTGATCGACATGCCGCCGGGCACCGGTGACATCCAGCTGACCCTGTCGCAGAAGGTGCCGGTCTCCGGCGCCGTCATCGTCACCACGCCGCAGGACATCGCACTGCTGGATGCCCAGAAGGGCATCGAGATGTTCCGCAAGGTCAAGGTGCCGGTGCTGGGTGTGGTCGAGAACATGAGCACTCACACCTGCAGCCAGTGTGGCCACAGCGAAGCGGTCTTCGGCGCGGGCGGTGGTGAGCGTATCGCCGATGAGTACCAGACTCGTCTGCTGGGCCAGCTGCCGCTGACCCTGAGCATTCGCGAGAATGCCGATGGCGGTCGCCCGAGCGTGATCGCTGAGCCGGACGGCGAAGTGGCCGCGAGCTTCCGCGCCATCGCGCGTCAGGTCTCCGAGTCTCTGGAAAGTGCCGGCGCAGACGAAGGCCCGAGCATCAGCTTCAGCTGAGCCCGACACGCCAGGCGCTAGCCGCGCGTGCCGAGGTTTCCAGCGACACAGCGGGCCGGTATCATGCTGGCCCGCGTTTCATGGCGCTCACGCGTCTCTCCCCATCAGTCAGTCAGGTACGCTCGATGAGCATCAAATCCGACAAGTGGATCCGTCGCATGGCCGAAAGCCACGACATGATCGAACCCTTTGAGCCCGATCAGGTGCGCTTTCACGATGAGCGCCGTGTGATTTCCTACGGCACTTCCAGCTACGGCTACGATGTGCGCTGCTCGGATGAGTTCAAGGTCTTCACCAACATCCATTCGGCGACGGTGGACCCCAAGCACTTCGATGAGAAGAGCTTCGTGGACGTGAAGGGTGACTCCTGCGTGATTCCGCCCAACTCCTTCGCGCTGGCCCGTACCATCGAGTACTTCCGCATTCCGCGTAACGTGCTGACCATCTGCCTGGGCAAGTCCACCTACGCGCGTTGCGGCATCATCGTCAACGTGACGCCGCTGGAGCCGGAGTGGGAAGGCCACGTCACCCTCGAGTTCTCCAACACTACCAACCTGCCGGCGCGTATCTACGCCAACGAAGGCGTGGCGCAGATGCTGTTCCTCGAGTCCGATGAAGTCTGCGAGACCAGCTACAAGGATCGCGGCGGCAAGTATCAGGGCCAGCGTGGCGTGACTCTGCCGCGTACCTGATACCCCTTGCTGCACGCTTGGGTATTGCGTTTACGCAAGTGACCTGCACGCGGCAAGACAAGAGTGTGGTAAGCCAGGAGCGCCTCCTTCGGGAGGCGCTTTTTTTTGTGTCTGCTTGTGCCTGCTCGTGGCGACGTGTGACGACGGTGGCAAGAGAGACGCCGATGGCAGGTAGCGAGAACGTGACACGCTCACAAGGCGCTGAGTCTTAGCCGGAAGTTGAACAAAACACGTGATTCAATCACTCGTTTTATTGCCTATGCTTGTCTGCAGGCCACCCCCAGAGTGGCTGCAGGACGGATACCTCCCACAAGCAAGGGGCACGCCATGCCATCGCGTTCACATCGCGCTGTATTCCCGCCGGCCAGCACCAGCGGCCTGGTCCGACGTTTCACCCTCAGCGGTCTCGCCCTCGCCATCAGCACCACCTTGCTGGCGACTCCCGCGCAGGCCTATTCCAATCTCTATCTCTTCGGCGACAGCCTGAGCGATTCCGGCCAGTTCCCCGATACCACCCTGGGTGGCCTCAACAGCCTGCGTTTCACCAACCGCAGCGGCCCGGATTATGAGAACTCGGCCTATGGCAGCGTCTCGACCCAGCTGCTGGCCACGGAACTGGGGCTGGCGGCAGAGCCTTCCACCTCGGTGATCTATCAGCTGGCCGGCTTCAGTGACGGCACCAACTACGCGGTGGGCGGCTACACCACGGCGCAGATTCTGGCCTCGGTGACCGACGAGGATGGCTCCGAGGTGGTCATCCCGCCGGGCAGTACCGGTGCGGGCACGGTGCTCAGGGTCGAGGATGGCTATCTGGTCAGCACCGGCGGCAGTGCTGACCCGGACGCCCTCTATTACGTCAACGGCGGTGGCAACGACTTCCTGCAGGGCGTGATCACCTCGCCGGCCACTGCGGTCGCCTCCGCCGGCAATCTGGCCTCCGCGGTGGAGGCGCTGGCAGCGGCGGGTGCCACCACCATCATGGTCTCCAACCTGCCGGATGTCGGCAGCACCCCGGCCGGCCAGTCGGCGGGCGCGGCGCAGGCGGCGGGGACCTCCGCGCTGGTAGGCGTCTTCAATGATGCGCTGGGCGCGCGACTGGCGGCGCTGGATGGCGAGGTCAACATCATCCGCCTGGATACCGTCGGCATTCTCGAGGAGGTGCTGGCATCACCGGCCGAGTTCGGCTTCGCCAGCGACGTGCCGCTGACCCAGGTGTGTTTCTCGGACAGCTGCAATGTCACGCCCTACGGCCTGGGCGGCGCAGCGGAAGACCCCGACAAGCTGCTGTTCAATGATGGCGTGCACCCGACCACCGCCGGCCAGGAGATTCTGGCCGACTACGCCTATGCGATGCTCGCCGCGCCCTCGGTGCTGGGGCTGGCGCCGCAGCTGGGCACGGGCGCGCTCAATGCCAGTCAGCGCAGCCTCGCCGATGAATTGCGTCCCGGTGCGCAGGACAGGCGCTCAGGGGAGGGCGTGCGCGTGTTCGCCATCGGCTCGGCGAGTGGCGGCACCGGCGATGGCGAGACCTCCAGCGGCCAGCAGGGCTTTGACAGCGAGCAGCGCGGTGCGGGTGTCGGCGTGATGCTGCCGCTGGACAACGCACTCGGCCAGGCCTGGGGCGGCGTTGCGGTCAGTCAGCGCAATGCGGACTTCGATGTCGATGATGGCAGTGAGCTTGAACTGGAAGGCCAGGTGTTCAGCCTGTTCGCGCGTCAGCAGCTGGGCAGGTTTGGCGTCCAGGCGGTGGCCAGTTACGGCGACTTCGATTACGACCTCGACCGCCATGTCGCACTGGGTCAGTCATCGCGCACCCTGTCCGGTGAGACCGATGGCGATGGCTTCAGCGCCGAGGCACGACTCGATTATCGCCTCACCGCCGCCGATTCGCTGTGGTACAACGCGCCCTTCGTGGCCTACCGCCATACCGAGTCCGACATCGATGGCTACACCGAATCCGGCTCCGCCGCCAACGCCCTGAGCGTCTCGGATCAGACGCTGCGCGATCGCCGGGTCGAGGCCGGCTTCATGGTCGACCGCGCCATCGCGGAGGGCTTCGGCCTCTACGGTGAGCTGGCCTACGGCAAGCGTCTGGATGATGACGCCGACAGCGCCGAGGTGCGTCTGGCGAGCCTGCCGACCAATGCCTACCGCGCCGAGGATTTGGATCGCGGCAGCGACAACTACCTGCGTGTCGACGGTGGCTGGCGCATGCAGCTCGGCCGCAATGCCATGCTGCATCTGGGCGCCGGCATCGAGACCTGGGATGAGGTGACGGCGCGCGGGGAGGTGGGGGTGAGTTACACCTTCTGAAAGCGAAGGCCATCGAGAGAGAAGTGAAGCTTTAAAAACAAGAAGACCCCGCGACATCGGCATGTCGCGGGGTCTTCTGTTTTCAGCTCGCTGTCAGCGCGCTATCAACTTGCTATCAGCT
>NZ_CFDJES010000116.1:4261-8866 GCF_983723665.1 Cobetia sp.
CTTGCTATCAGCTCAGTCGGCCTTGCCAGCAAGGCAGCGTCACTGATCAGTCTTCTTCGCCTTCCGGCAGCTCATCGCTGAGCTCTTCTTCCACATCGGCGTGGGAGAGGCGCAGGCCGCCCACCGGCAGGTTGTGGCCGTCGAGCTTGGCCACTTCCCCGTCGAGCTTCAGGCGGCCCTCGAGGAACCAGCGCACCGCGATCGGGTAGATCAGGTGCTCACGCGTGTGCACGCGCTCCTTGAGGCTGGCTTCGTCATCGCCTTCCAGCACGTTGGCGACGGCCTGGATCGCGACCGGGCCACCGTCGAGCTCCTCGGTGACGAAGTGCACGCTGGCGCCGTGTTCCTTCTCGCCGGCTTCCAATACCTTGCGATGGGTATCAAGCCCCGGCCAGGCCGGCAGCAGCGACGGGTGAATATTCATCAGACGCCCGAAGAAGTACTGCACGAACAGCGGCGACAGGATACGCATGAAGCCGGCCAGCACGATGAGGTCCGGTTCATGACGCTCGATCACCTTGATCAGCGCGGCGTCATAATGCTCGCGGGACTCATACTCCTCATGCGGCAGCGCCACGGCATCGACGCCGGCGTCACGCGCACGCACCAGACCATAGGCATCGGCCTTGTTGGAGATGACCGCGACCACGTCGCCGCCCAGCTCGTCGTGTTCCTGTGCTTCCAGCAGCGCCTGCAGATTGCTGCCGCTGCCGGAAATCAGTACCACGACGCGCGGGCGAACCGGCGCATCGTCTGCCTCGAAACCGTTGCCGAAGCCGCCGAGAGTGTCACCGTTGGAGGCGTTGGTATTCGGTTCGATCATGCGGACAGATTCTCCAGCTGGACCTGCTCTTCCATGCCGTTGCGGGCGCGGATGCTGCCGAGGGTGAAGACGGTCTCGCCCTGGGCTTCCAGGTGAGCGCGCGCGGCGGTGGCGTCGGATTCAGCGACGACCACGACCATGCCGACACCACAGTTCAGCACGCGGTGCATCTCGTGTTCTTCGACGTTGCCCTGCTGCTGCAGCCAGTCGAAGACCGCCGGACGCTTCCAGCTGGCGACGTCGATCTCGGCGGTGCAGTCTTCCGGCAGCACGCGCGGGATGTTCTCGAGCAGGCCGCCACCGGTGATGTGGGACATGGCGTGCACGGACAGGCCGCTTTCCTTGAGCAGCGACAGCAGCGGCTTGACGTAGATGCGCGTCGGCGCCATCAGGGCGTCAGCCAGCGGCTGGCCGTCGATTTCCTGCTCCAGCAGGGAGGCATCGGCGACTTCGAGAATCTTGCGGATCAGCGAGTAGCCGTTGGAGTGCGGGCCGGAGGAGGCCAGACCCAGAATCACGTCGCCTGCGCCGACCTTCTTGCCGTCGAGGATCTCGGACTTCTCGACCACACCGACGCAGAAGCCGGCCAGGTCGTAGTCGCTGCCTTCGTACATGCCCGGCATTTCAGCGGTCTCGCCGCCGACCAGCGCGCAGCCGGACTGCAGGCAGCCTTCGCCGATACCGGTGACGACGTCAGCGGCGATGTCGATGTCGAGCTTGCCGGTGGCGTAGTAATCGAGGAACTGCAGCGGCTCGGCGCCAGCGACCACCAGATCATTGACGCACATGGCGACCAGATCGATGCCGATGGTGTCGTGACGGTTGAGGTCCATGGCCAGGCGCAGCTTGGTGCCCACGCCATCGGTGCCGGTGACCAGCACGGGCTGGCGGTAGCCTGCCGGCAGTTCGCACAGGGCGCCGAAGCCACCCAGACCACCCATCACTTCCGGGCGGTGAGTGCGCTTGGCGACACCCTTGATGCGTTCGACGAGGGCGTTGCCTGCATCGATATCGACACCTGCATCCTTGTAGCTCAAGGAAGTCTTGCTGGGCGAGGAGTCCTGGGGGCGTTGCGTCATGTGAGGTTCCTGTCGGTGCGGCCTGGGCGGTGAGACACGATCGATCGCGGGAAAAGAAAGGCGGCTATTGTAGCATTGCGCTTCGCGGCTGACACTGTGCCGATTCACAAAACCGCATCAAAATGTGAAAAGGCCGCCACGCCAGTCATGGCAGGCCTTGTCGCACCTTGGATGGCGCCGGGGGAGGCAATGTCAGACGCGTGAGCGGCGCGTGTCTTGTGGGTGACTCGGCGACAGGCAACAATGGGTGATGCGTGCGCCGTCGGCAGTCAGCCGTCACGAGTGCCCCACGGCTTGTCTCAAGGAGTGAAGATGCAGCGTAAATGGTGGTTGCTGGCCGCAGGCGTGGCCTTCCTCGGCCTGTTGGTGATGCTCGAACCGATTCTGATGCCGTTCTTCATCGGCATGATTCTCGCCTATCTGGGTGACCCGCTGGCCGACTGGCTGGAAGACAAGGGCCTGTCGCGCCATCTGGCGGTCACGCTGGTGTTCAGCGTGCTTTCGGTGGTGCTGTTGATCGCGCTGCTGGTGCTGGTGCCGCTGCTCGGGCGTCAACTGGCGCAGTTGATCAGCTTCATGCCGGTGGTCTTCAACTGGATACGCGAGACGGTGCTGCCGGAAATCCAGTCATTCACCGGGCTGGATTTCAGCGCCGACTTCGATCAGGTCCGCTCGCTGCTGCTGGGCAACTGGAAAGAGACCGGCACCTTCGCCGCCGCGCTTCTGGGCACCGTCTCCAAGTCCGGGCTGGCGATGGCCATCTGGCTGGGCAATCTGGCGCTGATTCCCGTCGTCACCTTCTATCTGCTGCTCGACTGGGACCGCATGAAGGAGAAGCTGCAGGGCCTGCTGCCGCGCCATATGGAGCCCACCGCCACGCGTCTGGCGCATGACTGTGATGAGGTGCTGGGCGCCTTCCTGCGCGGGCAGCTGCTGGTGATGCTGAGTCTGGGCATCGTCTACGCCATTGGCCTGGCGATCATCGGGCTCAAGTTCGCGCTGTTGATCGGCCTGGTGGCGGGGCTTGCCAGTATCGTGCCGTATCTGGGCGTCATCGTCGGTATCCTGATCGCGGCCACGGTGGCCTTCTTCCAGTTCGGCGAGTGGTGGGCGCTGCTGGCGGTCGGTGGAGTCTTCGCGCTCGGTCAGCTGCTGGAAGGCGTGGTGCTGCAGCCGCTGCTGCTGGGCGACAAGATCGGTCTGCATCCGGTCGCGGTCATCTTCGCGGTGATGGCGGGCGGCCAGCTGTTCGGCTTTACCGGCATTCTATTGGCCCTGCCGGTGGCGGCCGTGATCATGGTGCTCTTGCGTTATCTGCATGATCGCTATAAAAACAGTACTTTATATGACCAACAGCGTGATTCTCGCCCCGCGGTGGCAGCAGATCAGCCAGCGCCGCCGGCGGCAGAGGATACCCAGTGATCGAGAGACGAGATCACGGCAACAACAATCAGCATGACGGATGGCAATGACTCAGGGACAGATGGCACTCGGCGTCGGGGTACGTGACGCCGCGACCTTCGACAACTACCACTTCACCTCGACCTCGCTGGCGGAGGCCCTCAAGGGGCAGCTTGCCGACGGCGGGGAGCCCTTCGTCTATCTGTGGGGCGGCGAGCAGAGTGGACGTAGCCACCTGTTGCAGGCGGCCTGTCATCTGGCGGGCGAGCAGGGCAAGCGTGCCTTCTATCTGCCGCTCAACGAGCTGGGCCACTTTCCGCCGCACATGCTCGAAGGGCTGGATGAGATGGACCTGGTCGCCATCGATGATCTCGATGTGGTGATAGGTCGTCAGCGCTGGGAAGAGGCGCTGTTCCACCTCTACAACCGCCTGCGCGACGGCGGGCGGCATCTGCTGGTCAGCGCCAGCTGCGCACCGCGTCTGCTGCCCGTCATCCTGCCGGATCTCGCCTCGCGACTCTCCTGGGGCGTCACCTTCCACCTCTCGGGGCTGGATGACGCCCAGCGCCTCGAAGCGCTCAAATTGCGTGCACGTGACCACGGCCTTGCACTGCCCGACGAAGTCGCCCGCTACATCCTGCATCGCGGGCCGCGCAGCCTGCCGGGCCTGTTCGCGGCGATGAGCGAACTCGACAACGCCTCGCTCTCCGCCCAGCGCAAGCTGACCATTCCCTTCGTCAAGCAGACGCTCGGCTGGTAGGGCAGCGCCTGCGCGGGCCCGGTGGCCCAATCTTGCCTTCATCACGACCGCGGCACCGATATTGCAGTCTCTTTCCATCATCTCTGTCTGAGGACACGCGGCATGAACAGGTTAGACAAGCATCGGGAGCGCATGCACAAGCAAGCCAACTCGATCGGCAACTTCCTGGTCGAAGGCTTTCACTATCTCGGCCTGTTCGCCATCGGCGGCGCGATTGCCATCGCCTCGGTATCGGCCTTCTTCGAGATGTTCGCCAAGGGCTCGGCCAGCGTCGATGACATCCTGCTGCTGTTCATCTATCTCGAACTCGGCGCGATGGTCGGTATCTACTTCAAGACCAACCACCTGCCGATCCGCTTTCTGCTCTACATCGCCATCACCGCGCTGACGCGCTACCTCATCGGCGATGTCTCCCACCACAAGGCCCCCGATATCGGCCTGCTCTACCTCTGTGGCGGCATCTTCTTCCTCGCCCTCTCGGTACTCGCCGTGCGCTTCGCCTCCTACAAATACCCCTCCAGCAAAGCCATCGACCCGATGGG
>NZ_CFDJES010000117.1:0-1723 GCF_983723665.1 Cobetia sp.
CTGCTGTTGCCAGCGATATCCAGGTGACTGCTGCTCGTATTGCTGACGCTACCGCGCTGACCTATCCGTATCACTGCGTGACCCTTGACTGATGACTCGTACACAAAAGACCGTAAGAGACTGTATCTTATGGACTTGTCGTCAAGGTTTATAGAACCACGATATTATTTATTATCCTTTGCGCGACTCTTGATAGATGAGAGAGCTAGCGCGTCACGCCACCGTCAGCGCCGGACCTTGCCACTTGACCTTTCAGCGCCAGCTTTTACTCTCGAGCGCTGATGCTTCCTTTCTCCAGTCACGAGATCCCATGACCCCATCGTCATCCCTTTCTCCCGGCAGCCTGCTGAATCAGCTGCGCCAGACCACGCCGCTGGTGCACAACATCACCAATCACGTCGCGATGACGCCGACCGCCAATACCCTGTTGGCCATCGGTGCCTCGCCGCTGATGGCGCATGCGCAGCAGGAAATTCAGGAGATCTCCGCCATCAGTGCGGCGCTGTCGATCAATATCGGCACGCTGTCACCCAGCTGGATCGAGGCCATGCAGCTGGCCGCGATGTGCGCCCACCGCGATGGCAAACCCTGGGTGCTGGACCCCGTCGGCATCGGCGCCTCCAGCCTGCGCCAGTATGCGTGCCGCGCGCTGCTGGAATATCGTCCCAGCGTGATTCGCGCCAATGCCTCCGAAGTGCTGGCGCTGGCCGGTGAGATGAATCAGGGTCGCGGCGTGGACAGCGGCGATGACGGTGAGGATGCGCTGGAGCGCGCCAGTCGGGCCGCCGTCGCGCTGGCGCGCACGCAGAACTGCGTGGTGGCGATGACCGGTCGTGTCGATGTCGTCACCGATGGCCAGCGGCAAATCACGGTGCAGGGTGGCCATGCGCTGATGGGGCGCGTCACCGCCATGGGCTGCGCGCTGAGCAGTGTGGTCGCCGCCTTCCTCGCCGCCTCCCTCGCCGGACATGACGACGCCCTGCACGCCACCGCCGCCGCGCTGGCCTGTTACGCCGAGGCCGGTGAGACGGCGGGCCAGTCGGCGCAAGGCCCGGGCAGCTTCGTGCCACGCTTCATGGATGCCCTGTATACTCTCGACGCCGATTCCACCCCGCTAGCCTCTCGTCTGGAGCTGACCGATGTCACTTGATCTATCCCTTTACCTGGTCACCGACCCCGCGCTGTGCGCCGAGCGCGGCCTGGAAGCCACCGTGATGGCCGCCGTGCGCGGCGGCGTCAGTGTCGTGCAGCTGCGCGACAAGCATGCCAGCGACGAGGAGATGATCGCCCAGGCCATCCGCCTCAAGGCGCTGCTGGACGAGTACGAGGTGCCGCTGATCATCAATGACCGCATCGAGGTCGCGCTGGCCAGTGGCGCCGATGGCCTGCACATCGGTCAGAGCGATGGCGACCCGGTCGAGGCGCGTCGCCGTCTCGGCGAGGACGCCTTGATCGGCCTGTCGGTCCAGACGCTTGAGCAGCTCAAGGCCGTCGATGTCGAGCGCATCGACTACCTCGGCCTCGGCCCGGTATATGCCACCCCGACCAAGCCGGATCATGCCGCGCCGCTGGGCATCGAGGGACTCACGCAGCTCGTGCGCTCAAGCCCGCTGCCGACGGTCGCCATCGGCGGCATCTCGCTGGCCAATGCCGGCGAAGTCATGACCAGCGGCACCGACGGCCTCGCCGTCGTCTCGGCGCTGTGCAGTGCCGAAGACCCCGC
>NZ_CFDJES010000117.1:1823-8720 GCF_983723665.1 Cobetia sp.
CGCCAGGTCACTCTCGGCATTCGCCACCAGCGCGAACTCCTCCTCGGCGGTCTTCGCCACCAGCCGATGACGGCTGAAGATGACGTAGTAGGCGATGCCCACCACGAACAGCACCAAGGTGTAATTGAAGGCACGCGGATCGAAGGCATAGACCCCGGTCAGCGCGATCAGCGAGAGCACCAGCGCGATGGCGGACGTCACGATGCCGCCCGGCGTGCGATAGGGACGTGCCAGCGCCGGTTGACGCAGGCGCAGCAGGATATGGCTGGCCGCCATCAGCGCGTAGGAGACTGTCGCCCCCACCACCGCCATGCCCAGGATCAGATCGCCCTCGCCGGTCAGCGAGACCAGGAACCCGAAGATGCCCGGCACCACCAGCGCCCAGGTCGGCGCCTTGCGCTTGCTGGTCAGCGACAGCGTCTTGGGCAGATACCCCGCCCGCGACAGCGCGAAGACCAGACGGCTGTAGCCATAGATGATCGAGAAGAACGACGCCACCAGCCCCGCCAGGGCCAGCACATTGACCAGTGTCGCCAGCCCCTCGCTGCCGGTCTCCTTGAGGGCATCCACCAACGGCACGGCGCTGCTGCCGATTGCCTCGGCACCCGCGGCGCCAGCCAGCAGGAAGACGACCAGCACGGCGGTGAACATCAGAAACAGCATGGCGCCGATGATGCCGCGCGGGACATCACGGGCCGGATTGCGCGATTCCTCCGCCGCCAGCGGCACCCCTTCCACGGCCAGAAACAGCCACATGCCGAAGGGCAGCGCCGCCCAGATGCCATACCAGCCATTGGGCATGAAGTCGCTGGCCCCCCAGGCATCGGTGGGTGCGATATCGAACAGGCGACTGCTGTCGAAGTCACCGATCAGCGCGACGGCGGTGGCGATGATCGCGAACACGGCCAGACCGCTGATCACCATCATCACCTTGAGCGCCTCGCCGACCCCCGCCAGGTGAATGCCGATGAACACCAGATAGAAGATGGCGTAGATGATCGGGCCATTGATGCCCAGCAACGATTCCACCGCGCTGCCGATGAAGATGACGATGGCGGCGGGGGCCAGCGCATATTCGATCAGCACGGCAAGACCGGTGAGGTAGCCGCCTGCCGGCCCCATCGCCTGGCGGGCGAAGCTGTAACCGCCGCCGGCAGCCGGAATGGCCGCTGACATTTCGGCCAGCGACAGCACGAGTGCCAGATACATGATGCCCATCAAGAGAGCGGCGATCGCGAAGCCGCCCCAGCCCGCCTCGCCGATGCCGAAATTCCAGCCGGCGAAATCGCCGGAAATCACGTAGGAGACCCCGAGGCCCGCCAGCAGGACCCAGCCTGCCGTCCCTTTCTTCAATTGGCGCCTGGCCAGATAGTCCTGCTCATTCGTGTCGTGATTCGTGTCGCGAGTCATGGTGCCGCCTTGTATGCCTCAGGCATTTGTCATTGTTGGATCGGGAGATTCCCGCTGCTGCGCTGCCGTCCCATCAGGACAGCAGGAAGTTCTGGATACCGGTGCCGCCTTCCAGCGCCGTCTCGCCGCTTCTGTCCTTGAGGCCCACGCCGGTGAGGCCGAGCTTGCGTGCCTCACGCAGCAGGTAGTGCAGACGCTGGGCGGCCATGGCGAAGTCGAGCCCTGCCGGGCGCACGTTGGAGATGCAGTTGCGGCTGGCATCGCTCAGGCCGACGCGCGGCTGCCAGGTCAGATAGAGCCCGAGGCTGTCCGGAGAGCTGAGGCCGGGACGCTCGCCGACCATCACCAGCACTGCACGAGCCTTGAGTAGCTCACCGACTTCATCGCCAATCGCGACCCGCCCCTGCTCCACCACGCAGATCGGCGCCAAAGACCAGGCATCCGGCCCGTCTTCGGCAAGCGCCTCCAGCAGTGCCGCGATGAAGGGAGCGGCATTGCTCTGCACCGCCAGAGACGAGAGCCCATCGACGACCACGATGGCCAGATCGGCAGGCTGGGCGTCGAGGGCGGACAACTGCTGACGCGACGCCTCATCGAGACGCCGGCCGTAATCGGGGCGCTGCAGATAGGTGGTGCGATCCACGGCGCGACTGTGCAGTCGCTGGATCTGCGGAGCATTCTCGAGCGCCGCGAGCTGATTGAGGTCCTCGATCAGTCGAGGAATCTCCAGCGGCAGGTGGACGGCGTCCTGGGCGCGGGCGTGCGCCAGCTGGAATTCCAGCGAACGATTGGTCGGCAGGCTGATGCCGGCACGGCCAAGGCCGATGCGCGCATCCGTGAACTGGCCAAGCCGCTGCCAGGGATTGGGCGTGACGATGGCATCGGGTTCGAGGCTGCGCGAGACCGCGTCAGCAGAGGGCTGGTCAGGGTTCATGCGTCACCTCCTGTCACCTGACGCAGTGAATTGGCGAAGCGGTCGGGCATCTCGCTCGGCAGTGCCTGGGTGGCGACATCGGTGAAGATCTGCATCTCCTCGAGCCAGGCGGCGAATTCCGGTGCCGGTCCCAGGCCCAGCACCCGCCGTGCATAGAGAGCATCGTGGAAGGAGGTGGTCTGATAATTGAGCATGATGTCATCCGAGCCGGGGATGCCCATGATGAAGTTGCAGCCCGCCACCCCGAGCAGCGTCAGCAGAGTATCCATGTCGTTCTGATCGGCATCGGCATGATTGGTGTAGCAGATGTCGCAGCCCATCGGCAGGCCAAAAAGCTTGCCGCAGAAGTGGTCCTCGAGGCCGGCGCGGATGATCTCCTTGCCATTGAACAGATACTCGGGGCCGATGAAGCCGACCACGGTATTGACCAGCAGCGGCGAGTACTTGCGCGCCACCGCATAGGCGCGCGCCTCGCAGGTCTGCTGGTCCAGGCCGTGATGGGCATCGGCGGACAGCGCACTGCCCTGGCCGGTCTCGAAATACATCACGTTGTCGCCCACCGTGCCGCGCTTGAGCGACAGCGCGGCCTGCTGCGCCTCCGCCAGCACGGAAAGCTCGACACCGAAGCTCTCGTTGGTGGCCTGGGTGCCGCCGATGGACTGGAAGACAAGATCCACCGGGGCACCCTGCTCGATGCACTCGAGGGTATTGGTGACGTGGGTCAGCACGCAGGACTGGGTGGGGATCGCGTACTTCTGGATCACCTCATCCATCAGACGCATCAGCTTGATGCTCTGGGCCACGTTGTCGGTGGCCGGGTTGATGCCGATCACGGCGTCGCCGTTGCCGTAGAGCAGGCCATCGAGAATGCTGGCCGCGATGCCGGTGACGTCATCGGTGGGATGGTTGGGCTGCAGGCGGGTCGAGAGATGGCCACTCTTGCCGATGGTATTGCGAAAGGCGGTGACCACCTCGCATTTCTTCGCGACCAGAATCAGGTCCTGATTGCGCATCAACTTGCTGACCGCGGCGGCCATTTCGGGGGTGATGCCGGCGCGCACCTGCGCCAGCACCGCGGGGGTCGCGAGGTCACTCAGCAGCCAGTTGCGGAAGTCGCCGACGGTGAGATGGGCGATCGGCAGGAACGCCACCGGATCATGCTCATCGATGATCAGGCGGGTGATGTCGTCCTGTTCGTAGGGAATCAGCACGTCTTCGAGGAAGGTCTTGAGGGGCAACTCCGCCAGACACAGCTGAGCGACGACTCGCTCCTCGGCGGTTTCCGCGATCACGCCAGCAAGACGATCTCCGGAGCGGGCGGGCGTCGCCTTGGCCATCAGCTCGGCCAGATTGGCAAAACGATGGACCTGACTGCCCAGGGTGTAACGGTACTCGCGGCTCATGGGAAATTCCTTGCCCTGACGGATGTCATTTCATATCAGTCGTTTTGCAGGAATCACGCCAATCTCCCTCCATGCCTCTTTGGTCCTGCATACGCCTTGAAGCCGCATTACGTAGGTCTGCGCCCGCACCACCGTGGTGCATGACCGCGTTCACCCTCGGTGCAGTGCGTCGCGGGCATCAGCCGCGTGCGCCCCCCAACTCCGTGATGATCGCCTCGCGCTGCTTGAGCGAGGCCACCCCGGCATCGCCTAGCTTGCTGGCCACCTCACTGAGCAGGCCTTCGGCGAGAAACATGAAGGCGCTCATGCTGTTGCTGTAGAAGAGGCTGTGATTGGGCACATGGAAGCTGTAGCGCGCCAGCGGCTCCAGCGGAGAGCTGGCCGAATCGGTCAGCGCGATCACCTCGACTCCACGCTTCACCGCCACCTCGGCGCAGGCCACCACGCTTGGGGTATAGGGGAAGCAACTGGCCACCACCAGCACGTCACCGGCCGACAGCTGGGCCAGTGCATCGGCCACGCCCTGACGACTGGCATCCAGCGGTGCCACGTCCGGGCGCAGCATGCCCAGCCCATAGGCCATGAACAGTGCCAGGGAATTGAACTGACGCATGCCGTGCAGGCGCACGCGCGGCGCCTCGGCCAGCAAGGTGGTCGCGGCTTCGAAGGCCGCGGCGTCCACCCTCTCCAGCATGCTGAGGATGTTGGCGCTCTCCTGACGCCCCAGCCGCGCAAGCTGGGCCATGGCGCTGCTATCGGCGTCTCGCGCCAGCAGCTGCGAGGCCTGCTGGCTGTAGAAATGCTCGCCATCCGTCACCGCCTGGCGAAAGACATCCTGAAACCTGCTGAAGCCCTCGTAGCCCAGCCGCCGGGCCAGACGCGAGAAGGTCGAGGCGTTCACGCCGGTCAGCTCCGCCAGCTGGCTGATGGAAGACACCGCCGTGCGTTGCGGGGACTCGATCAGCACCGCCAGCACGCGCCGGGAACTCGCGCCGAGACGAATCTCCACCTCACGACGATCGATCGCCGCCAGCAACTGCTTCAACCCCTCCAGGGTCTCCGGCGGCGAGTCAGGGGATGCGGGCCCGGGGGCTCGGGCGTATGGGGGCATGGGATACCTCCTTGGCAAGGGACAGGACAGATGGCGGCAACGGTAGCATCTCTGGCCGGTCGAGTCCGAAGGCACAAGCGACCATATGCAATTATTTATTGCACAAACTACAAATGCACTACATATTTGCATTACGTCTTCGCACCCCTGCCGCCACGGAGCCCGCATGAGCCACGTACTGCATCGCAACCTCAATCAGGAGTATCCCACCGCCGTGAAGGGCGATGGCCCCTACATCGTCGATCGCGAGGGTCGCCGTTATCTGGATGCCAGCGGTGGCGCAGCCGTGTCATGCCTGGGGCACAGCGACGAGGCGGTGGCGCAGGCCATCAAGGATCAGGTCAGCCAACTGGCCTACGCGCACACCTCGTTTTTCACCAGCGACCCGATGGAACAGCTGGCCGACTTTCTCATCGAACGCGCTCCCGCAGGGCTCGACGCCGTCTACTTCGTCTCTGGCGGCTCGGAAGCGGTCGAGGCGGCACTCAAGCTGGCCCGTCAGTATTTCGTCGAGATCGGCCAGCCCCAGCGCAAGCATCTGATCGCGCGGCGCCAGAGCTATCACGGCAATACGCTGGGCGCGCTGGCCACCGGCGGCAATGCCTGGCGGCGTCAGCAATTCGAGCCGCTGCTGATCAACGTCAGTCACGTCAGCCCCTGCTACGCCTATCGGGACCAGCAGCCCGACGAGACGCCCGAGGCGATGGGCATTCGTCTTGCCGCGGAACTTGAGGCGGAAATCCTGCGCCTGGGCGCCGAGAACGTGATGGCCTTCGTGGCCGAGCCGGTGGTCGGTGCCACCCTGGGCGCCGTCACCGCGGTACCGGGCTACTTCAGACGCATCCGCGAGGTCTGTGATCGCTACGGCGTGCTGCTGATTCTCGACGAGGTGATGTGCGGCATGGGACGTACCGGCAGTCTGTTCGCCGCCGAGCAGGAAGGTGTCACGGCGGACCTGATCACCATCGCCAAGGGCCTGGGCGCCGGCTACCAGCCGATCGGCGCGACCCTGGTCAGCCAGCGCATTCGTGATGCCATCGCCAATGGCTCCGGCTTCTTCCAGCACGGCCATACCTACATCGGCCACGCCACCGCCTGTGCCGCGGCGCTGGCGGTCCAGCAGACCATCGAAGCCCGCGACCTGCTCACTCGCGTCAATGTCCTCGGCGAGGGGCTCAAGGCGCGCCTGAACGAGCGCTTCGCGCATCACCCCCATGTCGGCGACATCCGCGGTCGCGGCCTCTTCCAGGGGCTGGAGCTGGTGGCGGATCGCGATTCCAGAAAGCCCTTCGACGCCTCCCTCAAGCTGCATGCGCGACTCAAGAAGGCCGCCATGGCCGAAGGCCTGATGTGCTATCCGATGGGCGGCACCCTCGATGGCCGCCAGGGCGATCACATCCTGCTGGCACCGCCGTTCATTCTGCAGGAGTCGCATCTGGACGAGATCACCGCCAAGCTGGGGCGTGCCATCGATACCACCCTTGCCAGCCTGTGACGGCTCAGCTGCAGGCACATTGCCTACCCCACGATCTTTGAATGGATTTGAATGGAGTGACTTTCATGGCGATCACATCGCGCCTGACCGAACTGGATGACGCCAGCATGAGCGCGGCTCAGCGCGAGGTGCTGGCCGAGATTCTCAGCGGCCCGCGCGGCAATCTGGACGGCCCCTTCCTGGCCTGGATCCACAGCCCCGAGCTTGCCAGTCATGCCCAGCGCCTCGGCGCCTTCTGCCGCTACGCCACCGGCCTTGAGCTGCGCCTCAGCGAGCTGGCGATTCTCACCACGGCGGTGTGGTGGAAATCCCAGGCTGAATGGCAGATTCACGCGCCGATTGCCGAGCAGGCCGGCCTCGCGCCCGAGATCATCACGGCGCTGCGCGAGGAGCGTGAACCCGCATTTGAGCAAGACGATGAGCGGCTGATCTATCGCGTCACCCGCGCGCTCTACGCCGAGCGGCGCGTCGATGATGCCCTGTACGGCGAGGCCGTCGCGATGTTCGGCGAAACCGTGGTGGTGGAGCTGGTCGGGGTGCTGGG
>NZ_CFDJES010000118.1:0-8657 GCF_983723665.1 Cobetia sp.
CAGGTGGTGCATCTCGACCCGATGTACCCGCACCGTGACAAGTCGGCACTGGTCAAGAAGGAGATGCGAGTCTTCCGCGCCCTGGCCGGCGATGATGCGGATGCCCCGGCGCTGCTCGAAGCGGCGCTGGAGGTCGCGACGCATCGCGTGGTGGTCAAGCGCCCACGCAAGGCCGAACCGATCGGCGGGCTCGCGCCGAGCCATGTGGTCGAGGAAAAGACCAGCCGCTACGACGTCTATGTGAAGCAGGCGCTGCGCTGACGCCTGACGATGGCGTCAGCGATGTAAAAGCCTCCGCCAAACGCAAAAGCCCCCGCTCGCGATGTGATCGCGGCGGGGGCTTTTTTGCGCCAGGGGCCTCGGCCCATCATCTCATTCGCGCTGAGAGGAGGTGTCGGGCGCCTTGCGGTCTGCTGATGCGGTTTCGTCAGCGGCCTCGTGGTCGTCGAGGGCTGGGTGCTGCTCCTCGACCATGCCTTCAGTCGGGGCGTCGCTCTCTTTCTCGGTCTCGTTCTCGCTGTCGCTGTCGCGAAGGCGCACATGCTGCAGGCGGTGGCGCAGGGCGGGATCGAACAGATCGCGGCCGTGCACCTGCAGGTCTTCCAGCGCTTCGCCGAAGCATAGCTGGCCGCTCTCCAGCCAGATGAACTCCAGCTCCAGCAGGGTATCGAGCAGGCCGCTGAACAGACGCTTGTCGAAGAACTCCGGCGCATTGAGGCCCGACAGCAGGGTCAGGCGTTCGGCCAGGGCGCCGGAATGGCTCTCGAGGGACTCGCGGTCCAGCGTGCCGCTGCCGTGCTGCAACAGGGCGGCGATCAACAGATAGCCGCGTTCCAGCGTCGGTTGTACCGGCTGAGCCAGCAGGCGCAGCTGCTCGGAAGGCTCCTGACTGGCCACCGGACGGGACCAGCGCTCCGGAGTGTCGCCAGTCGCGGCTTGATGCTCCAGCAGGCCTTCCTCGCTCATCAGAGCCAGCGTGGCGGCGATATCCGCCTTCAGCTCAGGGGCCTCGGGGACGAACAGCTCGCGCACCAGCAGCGGCCAGGCGGGACTGATCTGGTCTTCCAGTGCCTCGAGGGTGTACTGGGCCGTATTGCGGAAGGCGAAGGCGATCAGCGCCGGCAACGCCAGCAGGTGCAGCACGTTGTTGCGATACCAGGTCAGCAGACTGGCCTGCTCCGGGGTGGCGATCACCAGCTCGCCAAGACTCTGTGGGCGCAGGGTGACGAGCCCCAGGTGGGCGCAGTGTGCGACCCATTCCTGTGGCGTGCCCTCGGGCAGGCTGTGGTCATGACGGCCCGGCAGCTTGTCGGCGAGACGCACCAGCATCGCCAGCTGGCGTTGCAGCAGGCTGGCCTCGATGGCGTGGTGGGCGGTGGACAGCAGCACCAGCGCCGTCAGCGAGACCGGATTGAGCGCGGCGGCGGCATTGATGCGCGTGGCGATTTCATGCCCCAGTTGCGGCACCGCCTGGGTCAGCCATTCCGGGCGGCGCTGATGACGGCTGGCCTTCCAGTCCGGCGCGGTCTCATCCAGCCATTCGCCCAGCTTGAGCGGCTCGCCGATGTTCAGGTAGACCTTGCCGAAGGGCTGCTTGAGCTGGCCGAGCACGCGGATGAGGTCCAGCGGTGATTCCTTCTTCTTGCTGGCTCCCGACAGTTCGCGCTGATAGCTCAGGCTCTCGAAGACCTTCTCGTAGCCGATGTAGACCGGCACGAAGGCCACTTCGCGGCGCGTATCACGCAGGAAGGAGCGCAGGGTCATCGCCAGCATGCCCGGACGCGGGGGCAGCATGCGGCCGGTGCGTGAACGCCCCCCCTCGATGAAGTATTCCAGCGGGTGGCCACGGGTGATCAGCTGGTGCACGTACTCGTCGAAGACGGTGGCGTACAGGCGATTGCCGCGGAAGCTTCTGCGCAGGAAGAAGGCGCCGCCACGGCGCAGGATCGGGCCGATGATCGGCATGTCGAGGTTCTTGCCCGCGGCGACGTGGGGTGTCATCAGGCCCTCGTGGAACAGCACGTAGGACAGCAGCAGGTAGTCGATATGGCTGCGATGGCAGGGCACGTAGATCAGCTCGCAGTCGCCGGCGATCGCCTTGACCTGCGACATGCCGCGCACTTCGACACCGTCGTAGAGCTTGTGCCACAGCCGCTTGAGGGCATGCGCCAGAAAGCGCTGCACCGGATAGCCCATGTTGGAGGCGATCTCGCGACCATACTGCAGGGCGCGCTTCTCCAGACGTGCCGGCGGCTGATTCTGCTCGCGTGCCAGCTCGCTGATCACGTCCTGCACGGCGGGCGCCTTCTGCAGGTTGCGAATCATGGTGTGGCGGTGGGAGAGGTCTGGCCCCAGCAGGCGGGTACGTACGCGGCGGAAGTGCACGCGCAGCAGGCGCGAGATGCGGCGGTGCGCCAGCGCCGAGTCCTGCGGGCCTTCCCTGAGCGCTTCGTGCAGCTTGAGCGGCTGGCCGAAATGCACATCCACCGAGCGGCCATGGGCCAGAATCGCGATGGCGCGGCGCAGCACGCCCGTCACCCGCCAGCTATCGGCGGAGATGAACTTCCAGAAGCCGAATTCCTTGCCCGGGGCACGCCCCCAGAACACGCTGACCGGCACCAGCTGCACCTCGACATCACTCGGGGCGTCTTCCAGCGCGGCGATCAACTTGGCCAGGCGGCGTGACAGCAGGCTCCTGTCGCTGCGCGAGCGACGCAACAGACGGAGACGGGAGTGGCTCAGGCGCAGGTCGCCTATGCTCAGAGGCAGGGTCGGCGAGGGCAGGCCGCGTGCCTCGCACAGCTGCTCGACCACCAGCTCGTCGGACAATGCCTGGTAGGGGAAGACGTAGACCACCGGCAGCGTCGGGTCGAGGTTCAAGGCGCTGTGGTCCAACGCATTGATGTCGGGCTCCACCGCGCGCAGCTCCACCCACTTGTCCAGCAGACGGCGACTGACATTGCGCAACGGGCGCAAGACTAAGGTGACTGGCGACATGGTGAGGCTCTCGCAGGTGTGGACAAGGACGGACTACCGGAAACGACAATCTGTCGGCGTTCACGAATAAAGCATCGGGACGATGAATGAGGGTTGATTGCGACGTTTTCATGGTCTGGCTGGTAGCGTTCAGCGCAAGCATGATATTGAACATTATACGCATTCTGCCCGCAGACGCCGTGGCAGAGTACTTGGTGGCAGAGTACTTGGTGACTGAGTGCGTAGTGACGAAGCGCACAGTGGCAGCATCTGGCGGTGCACCGTCATGGGCATCGCCATCTGTATCGTGCCGTGCAGGGAAATGACGGGAGGCAAGGCATGCTGGGAATGTGGCGATCAGGCAATCGATTCACCTTGCTGCCGGAAGGCGCGCGTTTTCTGCCCAGCATGCTGGAGGCGGTGGAATCCGCGCGCCATTCCATCCTGCTCGAGCTGTATCTGGCCGAGAGCGGCCACCTCAGTCGCGTCCTGATCGATGCGCTGTGTGGCGCGCGCCGCCGCGGCGTGACGGTGCTGGTGCTGCTGGATGGCTTCGGCTCGCTGGGCCTCGAGGAAGCTGACCGCCAGCGCATGATCGAGGCCGATATCCAGCTCAGGATCTACAACCCGCTTTCCTGGTGGCGGCTGGGGCGCAATCTGACGCGTGACCATCGCAAGCTTCTGGTGGTCGATGGGGAGGTGGGCTTTACCGGCGGCTTCGGTGCGGTGGATGTCTTCGCCGAGGCCTGGTCGGAAGTCGCGATACGCATCGAGGGGCCGTGCATCAGTGACTGGGTGCGCCTGTTCGCACGCGTGTGGGACTCCGCGGCCAGTCGTGGCCATGGCAGTCGGCTGGCGGTGCGCAGCATCAATGTGCGGGCGTGCCGGGTCGAGGGCTATCTGAGCATGCGTGGGCGGGTGGTCTGGGGGCATGGTTTCCGCTATCAGGCCATCCGTCATTCCCTGCAGCATCAGGCCAGCAGCTCACGCAAGCGGCTGTGGATCTGCACGCCATACTTCGTGCCGACCTTCAGCATGCGGCGGCGTCTCAAGCGTGCGGCGCGTAGGGGTGTCGATGTCCGACTGCTGATCGCCGGCCAGCATCATGACCACCCGGGCGTGCGTTCGGCGGGGCAGCGCTTCTATGCCGGGCTGCTCAAGGCGGGCGTGCGTATCCATGAATTCCAGCCCCGCTTTCTGCATGCCAAGTTCTCGCTGGCGGATGACTGGGTGACGCTGGGGTCGTGCAACTTCGATCATTGGAGCCTGCAGTGGAATCTGGAGGCCAATCAGGAGGTGCAGGACCATCGCTTCGCCGCCGACGTCGCCACGCTGTTCGAGCATCACTTCGCCCACAGTGTCGAGATCACCCAGGCCGCCTGGCAGCGTCGGCCGTTGATGCAGCGCTGTCGCGAGTGGGGCTATGGCACCCTGGATAGCCTGGTGACGCGGCTGCGCTGAGCGGCTCGCAGCTGTCAGACACGGCTGCGTGGAACCAAAACGCCGGACGACCCATGAGGTCGCCCGGCGTTGTCGTTTTCAAGGCTGCATGGCGTTAAGAGCGCCATGGCGGGATCAGCGCTTCTTGCCGCCGCCCTTGCCACCGTTCTTGTTGCCACCCTTGCCAGCGCCCTTGTTGCCGGCGTGCTTGCTGCGCGGAATGCCGGCTGCGCCCGGTGCGGCGGAACCCTTGCGACGCGGCGACGGCTTGGGGCTTTCCGGCGGGACACGGTAGAGCAGGTAGAGGTCCAGCAGCAGTTCCGGCAGCTGGTTGACGAAGCGCTGGGCACCGATCGGGTCGGCGATCAGCTCACCGATCTCCGGGTCTTCATCGTCGAAGACGCCGGAGATGGCCATGAACGGCAGCAGCAGTTCGGCGGCCGCCTCTTCCTGGGTGCCGAACCAGGCCTCCTCGTCCATGAACACGCCTTCCATGAAGCCGGCACACCAGTCACCGATCGGTGTCTCGACCGGGTCGGCACCGCCCAGTTCCAGCTCGAACAGCAGTTCCGGCAGCACGCCGTGCTCGAGGGCATCGATGGCGTTGGCGCGCATCTGCTCGAACAGGGAGACGACTTCCGCTTCCTGCTGCGGGCTTTCGTAGCTTGGCTGCCCCTGGAAGAGTTCCGGCAGCCACAGGCTGGAGGGCACTTCGCGCGGTGCGATGGCCAGTGCCAGCATGAAGCCATGCGCACTGATGATATCGAGAGCTTCCGGGCCGACGATGTCGGACTCGAGGAATTCGTCGAGGATGTCGAGGGATTCATCATCCAGCAGCGGCTGGGTCTGGACAGGCTCGGCCATGGGGGAGTCTCACGTGCGATAAGGGGAGAAGTCGAACAGTGCCGCCTGGCTACCTGGGTGAACCAAGGGGAACCGGGCAGGCGTGAATGGCGCTAGTGTATCATTTCACGCCTCGAGGAGTGGTACGCTCGCTCGTCATCGGCTCATCCATGCCTTCGCTCTGCTGTCTGGTCATCGTGTCATGTCATCATCCACTCGTCGTGTCGTCAGTCGTCATCGCTTTGCGCCCGATCATGCTCTGGCCTGCCTGGGGGAGACCCCCGCGACGCCACTGCCGCTGGCCGATGCCGCCGCGCTCGAGGCGCTGACGGCGCCTGCCCTGCACGCGACGCTGGAGGCGCAGGTGCTGGCATGTCTGGCGCGCGCACGCACCCTGTTCCCCGAGCTGCGCATGCCGTCGGTCTCCTGCCGTCTCAAGGGGCGCACGGCGGGCACGGCGGATTCGGCGCGCCAGCGGCTGCGCTTCAATTGGCAACTGCTCAGCGAGAATCGCCATCACTTCCTCAGCCAGACCGTCCCCCATGAGGTCGCGCACTGGGTGGTGATGGAGGTGGTCGAGCGCGCCGGCAAGACGCGTGTCAAACCGCATGGCCCCGAGTGGCAGCAAGTGATGACCAACCTCTACGGCATCCCGCCGGAGGTGACGCATCGCATGGATGTCTCGACTGCCAGCCCGACGCCCTGGGCCTATGGTTGTGGCTGCGATACCGCGCACTATTTCAGCTCGCGACGCCATGCCAATGCCCAGCGCGGTCACCGCTATCGCTGTCGGCGCTGTGGCCAGGAATTGAGCGGTCCCTTGAATGACCCGGCGCGCAATGCGTCGACTGCGCGTTGAAGCGCATTTCGCTCGCCTGCGCGTCATTGCAAAGTGCGAGTCGCGCCAGGAGGTGTCTTTTCAGGCGGTTTCTGTCCTCCGAACGTCGCTGTGACCTTGGTGTAATTTGTTGATAAACAGTTGAAATAATTAGTAAAAATTTATCTACCAAGGTCTAGTGTGTGGCCCCCCCATGCTTGGGTTTAAGCTGAAATGGACTTGCCTCGGCTCGCCTGCGCTTCACGCATGCCGCGTGGGGCAGCGAGTCGCCAGCCAATCCGTCAGAGGTCACGCCACATGAGCGAACATGCCAAGGTTCATCCGGTCACTCCCGATGTCGCCGCCCACGCCTGGGCAGACCGCGAGCGCTATCAGGCCATGTATCAGCAGTCCGTCGAGGCGCCGGAGACATTCTGGGCCGAGCAGGCCCAGTCACTGGACTGGTTCGATGCGCCCTCGGTGATCCGCAATACCAACTTCGGCCCCGGTGATGTCGATGTGCGCTGGTTCGAGGACGGCAAGCTCAACGTGGCGCACAACTGCCTCGATCGCCACCTCGCCGAGCGTGGCGATCAGGTCGCCATCATCTGGGAAGGGGATGACCCGAACGAGTCCCAGTCGATCACCTATCGCGAGCTGCACGCGCGTGTCAGCCAGTTTGCCAATGGCCTCAAGGAGTTGGGCGTCAAGCGGGGCGATGTGGTCACGCTGTACATGCCGATGATTCCCGAAGCCGCGATGGCGATGCTGGCCTGTACGCGCATCGGTGCCGTGCACTCGGTGGTGTTCGGCGGCTTCTCGCCGGACGCGCTGGCGGGGCGTATCGTCGATTCCAGCTCGCGCATCGTGATCACCGCCGATGAGTCACTGCGGGGTGGCAAGCGTGTGCCGCTCAAGGAGAACGTCGATGAGGCGCTGGAGCGTGATGGCACCGACTGTGTCGACCACGTGCTGGTGGTGCGGCGTACCGGCGGTGAGGTGAACTGGGGCAGCCGCGATGCCTGGTTCCATGAGCTGGTGGACCGTCAGTCCAGTGACTGCCCGGCCGAGGCGATGGGTGCGGAAGACCCGCTGTTCATCCTCTACACCTCCGGTTCCACCGGCACGCCCAAGGGCCTGAAGCACACCACGGGCGGTTATCTGCTCTATGCCGCGATGACCCATCGCTACGTGTTCGATTATCACGATGGCGATATCTACTGGTGCACGGCGGATGTCGGCTGGGTGACGGGCCACAGCTACATCGTCTACGGACCGCTGGCCAATGGCGCGACCACGCTGATGTTCGAGGGTGTGCCCAGCTATCCGACCCACGGGCGCATCGGCGAGATCGTCGACAAGCACCAGGTCAACATTCTCTATACCGCCCCGACCGCCGTGCGTGCGCTGATGGCACACGGTGACAGCGTGATGGACTCAAGCTCGCGCACGAGCCTGCGACTGCTCGGCTCGGTGGGCGAGCCGATCAACCCCGAGGCCTGGGAGTGGTTCCACCGCGTGATCGGCAATGGCAATTGCCCGCTGGTGGACACCTGGTGGCAGACCGAGACCGGCGGCATCATGATCGCGCCGCTGCCGGGCGCGACCGATCTCAAGCCGGGCTCCGCCACGCTGCCGTTCTTCGGTGTGCAGCCGGCGCTGGTCGACAACGAGGGCAATATCCTCGAGGGCGCGACCGAAGGCAACCTGGTGATTCTCGACAGCTGGCCGGGGCAGGCACGTTCGATCTGGGGCAATCACGAACGCTACGTGCAGACCTACTTCTCCACCTATGCGGGCATGTATTTCACCGGTGACGGCTGTCGTCGCGACGAGGATGGTTATTACTGGATCACCGGGCGCGTCGATGATGTGCTCAACGTCTCTGGCCACCGCATGGGCACCGCCGAGATCGAGTCCTCGCTGGTGGCGCATGAAGCGGTCGCCGAGGCCGCCGTGGTCGGCTATCCCCATGACATCAAGGGCCAGGGCATCTACATCTACGTGACGCTCAACGACGGTATCGAAGCCAGTGATGAGCTCAAGAAGACGCTGACCCAGTGGGTGCGCAAGGACATCGGCCCGATCGCCTCGCCGGATGTCATCCAGTGGGCGCCGGGGCTGCCCAAGACGCGTTCCGGCAAGATCATGCGCCGCATCCTCAGGAAGATCGCCGCCAACGAGACCGACGGCCTCGGCGATACCTCGACCCTGGCGGATCCGTCAGTGGTGGATGACCTGATCGAGCAGCGCGCCAACCGCTGAACGCGTCGAGTGACGGTCATCGAGGCCTGACAAGACACGCAGCGACAGCGAAGCGCGGGAGCCTGGCTCCCGCGCTTTTTTGTGCGCCTGTCCGGGGACATCTGTCTGTTCGTATTCCTAGCCCGCGCTTTTGCGCTGTGCGAGACGTGAAAGGTTGGCCATCGAGGAGGCGCTGGCTTGATAATGACGCGCCAGCGCATGTGCCCGCGGAGTCCATTCGCGCCTCGCTGCGCATTTCCCCAATCAATTCATGATCAAGGCCGCCCCCATGTCAGCAGGCAAGTCGGATGCATCCTGCCCCGCCTCTCAGCCAGCC
>NZ_CFDJES010000119.1:0-5109 GCF_983723665.1 Cobetia sp.
GAGTCACATCACAGGCCGCGCGCCATCACCACACTCACCATCAGTGACCCGGCCTGGCAGGCGATGGCGAATGCCAGTGATCCGCGCCTGGCGCCGCTGGGTGCCGCTCACCCGGAGCTGGACGCCCCCGCCGTGCGTCGCCTGTATCGTCTGGCGCGCACTCAGCTCGGGGCGCATGCCCAGCATCCCAGCGCCTATGCCCTGCCACCGGGCTCGAGCGCGCTGCGCACCGCCATCGCCCAGCACCTCAGCCACCACGGCCATCCCTGTGACAGCGACGCCCTGTTGATCAGTCAGGGGGCGCAGCATGGCATGTCCCTGCTGCTCGGCCAGCTGCGTGCCGCCAAGGGCCGCTGTCGGGTCGGCGTCGAAGCGCCGGGCTATTTCGGCATCGTGGCCGCCATTGAAGCCCAGGGCCATCAGGCGATCGCCATCCCTGCCCGCGCGCATCAGGGACTGGATGTCGCGGCGCTCGAGCGCCTGCTCGAACATCATGATGACAAGACGCCCGCCCTGACGCTGGATGCGCTGATCGTGACCGCGGATGGCCACAATCCCCTGGGCGGACAGCTGAGCACGCCAGATCGCCACCGCCTGCTGGCACTGGCGGCCCGCCACGCCATCCTGCTGGTCGAGAACACCACCTTTGCCGAGCTGAGCTTCGATACCCGCCAGCCGTGGCTGGCCGACCTCGCCCACCGCCATGCCGACAGGCCGATGCCTGCGCTGATCAGTCTCGGGTCATTTTCCAAGACGCTGGACCCCCGCACCCGCTGCGGCTGGCTGTGGCTGTCACGGCCCGAGCAGGAGTCCCCACTGGGGCTGCAGGCGATGATTCGGGCGCGCTGGGCCAATGGCATGGGCGACATGCCATGGATGCATGCTGCCCTGAGCGAACTGATCACCAGCGGGGATTACGGCCGCCACGTGCAGCGCATGCGACGCTGCTATGCGAGGCGCCTGGAGCGTCTGCGTGCGCACCTGAGCGCAGCGCTGGGTGACAGCGTCTGGCTGCCGCCACCGAGCGGCGGCTATCTGCAATGGTGTGGCCTGCCCAGCCTTGAGGCGCGCCAGCTTGAGCAGTTGCATCAGGATCTGCTGGACGCAGGCATCGCCACCCTGCCCGGCAGCCTGTTCAATGCCGAACAGTCCGGCCTGCGTCTCAATGCGGCCCAGCTCGGCGAGGAAGTGACGCAGAACGCTGCACGGCCCTCTGACGAGATCCCCCGCCAGCAGGAGATACTGGCGCGCCTCACTGCTCACCTGCAAAAAGCCCTCGCACAGGGCGAGGGCTGATTGAGGTGCGATGTCTGGATTTGCTTATGGCACAGACTTTCAGGCCATGCGCAGCGCCTGCTCGCGGCGGCGCGCCCACATCTGGTTGATCACCAGTGCCGCCACGATGACCGCCCCACCCAGCGCCAGACGCGCCAGGTCGGCGTCGCGGTTCCAGATCAGCAGATTGACCAGCAGACCCGCCGGTACCAGCGCGTTGTTCATGATCGCCAGCGTGCCGGCATCGACCCGCGTCGCGCCCTTGTTCCACAGGAAGTAGCCCAGCCCCGAGGCCACGATGCCCAGCCAGCCCAGCACCACGAAGTGCACCGGCTGCGACGGTAGCTTGTCGGTACTGCCGAACAGCAGGAACATCACGATCACCAGCGCCAGCGCGCCGAGATAGAACCAGCCGAACACATGGCGATGGGCGACATCCGCCGGCAGCTGCGGAGCGACCTGACGATAGGCCACCTGCCCGATGGCAAAGCACAGATTGGCGCCCTGCACGACCGCAAAGCCGAGCCAGAAGCCGTCACTGACCTCGTTGTAGCGAATGATCGCCGCACCCAGCACCGCAATCGCGGCGGTCAGCAGGTAGAATGGCGACAGGCGCTTGTTCATCAGGTCATCGAGCAAGGTGATGTAGATAGGCGTGAAGATGGTGAACAGCAGCACTTCCGGCACGGGCAGCAGCAGGAAGGAGCGATAGAAGAAGATGTACATCAGGCCGAGCTGGATCGCGCCGATGGCCATCAACTGGAAGCGCAGACGACCGCTGATCGCCCGCGGGCGCATGAACGGCGCAAAGATCAGGCACGCCAGCACGATACGCGTCAGTACGGCCAGATAGCTATCGACCTGACCGGACAGATAGACGCCGATCAGGGAAAACGAGAAGGCCCAGAGGGCCGTGACACCAATCAGGTAGGACATGACGAGTAAACTCGGTAGCCAGAAGAAGTTGACACCAATTGTAACCCTCTATGCGCTGCTCGCGCAGATCCGCCGGCTGGATTTTTCGTCACGCTCCGGCCCGGCCTCGCGCAATGCCTGGTCTGGCCAGGGAAGCGGCGAGGTGACGGTCTCTCGAGAAGCCACTGTTCCCCCTCAGGACGGGGCACGACAGGCGGCTCAGCAAGTGGCGGAGAGCGTGGTATTTCTCGAGCAGGGCCAGTTCCAGCTCGAGGGCCAGTCATCCAGCGTCAACTTCCACAACCGCTATCGCTGGCAGCTGACCGCGGATGGCGAGGCACTGTCGCTCAGTCATGAGCGTCGTGGCCGCGATGCCGCCGTCTTCCTGTTCGACCTGGTGGCCGACAGCGCTCGAGGCGAAGACCACTTCGTCAGTCGTGAAGCGCATCTGTGCATCGATGATCTCTACGCCGCCACGCTGGTCATCGTGCGCGATGAGGCGGGCAATGCCCTGGGCTTTGATCTCGACTGGCGCATCACCGGCCCGCGCAAGGATGAACACCTCGCCTACCGCTATCGCTGCTGAGCGCGACCAGCATCTGACATGAGCGCTGATGGCGCATGACGGAACCGCTGGCAGCACATGAAAACGCCGCTGACGAATCACTCCGTCAGCGGCGTTTTTGCTCTGGCAGTCGATACTGACAGTCGATCCTGGCAGCCGATCAGGCCAGCAGACGCACCTTGAACCACTCACCGATCGCCTCGATTTCCTCGAGACACACGGCGTGCGCCATCGGCCAGGTCTGCCATTCCAGCGGATGACCCAGCGCACGCGCACTCTCGGCGCCCGCCTCCCCCAGTGCCAGCGGCACGATATCGTCGTGGGTACCGTGATGGACACTGATGGCCAGGCCCTGATTGGCGGCGCTCGGCGCAATGGTCGCGCTGGTCGCGAAATAGGTCGAGAGCGCCAGCAAGCCGCCCAGCGGACGCTCGCAGCTCAACGCCGCCTCATAGACCACCGCGCCGCCCTGGGAGAAGCCGGCCAGAATGATGCGCTCACTGGCGATGCCCTGGGCGATCTGCTCCTCGATCAAGGCATGCACGTAGGCTGCGGATTCACGCAGCTGCACCTCATCGACGCGCCGCCCGAGATTCATCTCGAGAATGTCGTACCAGGCCGGCATGCGCATGCCGCCATTGACGGTCACGGCCAGCTCCTGTGCATGCGGGAAGACGAAACGCACGCCGTGATTCTCAGGCAGACCCAATGCAGGCACCACGGGCACGAAATCACTGCCGTCAGCACCCAGGCCGTGCAGCCAGATCACGCAGGCATCCGCCTGGGCGCTCGGCTCGATGATCTGAGGGGCACGGTGGCCATGCTGCTGTGATGCGTCACTCATGTTCAGCTCCGGTCGGTAAGAAGGGGAATGCCGCCCAGCCTACCATTGACGCTGGCATCTGCCATGCGATGAGGCTGGCAATCTCACGATGAACAGGCAAATTGCCCTGTCACTCGACGCCCGCCAGCCTCACCGATGCCATAAACGCCATGATGACAGAATATCTTCAGCACCCGTCAATCAAGGGTTCTGTCAATCAAGGGTTCTGGTGCTATTGCAGAATGTCGGCCAGTTCGTTCACATCCTTCACGACATGATCCGGCTTCTTTGACAGCGGGAACAGGGCCTTGCCCGGGCGGGCGATGAACGTGGTCTGCAAGCCCGCCTCCTTGGCGCCCGCGACATCCCAGCCATGTGCCGCGACCATCATGGCTTCCTCGGGTTCGACATCAAGCTTGTCCAGCACCCATTCATAGGAACGCAGGTCCGGCTTGTAGATCTGGATATCTTCAATGCTGTAGCGCGCATCGAAATACGGCAGCAATCCCGCGTGTTCGAACTGCGCCTGGACGCCCTTGTTGGACGAGTTGGTCAGGCTGACGATCTTGTAGCCTTCAGCCTTCAGCTTGGCCAGACCTTCCTTGACATCAGGGTGAGGCGGGAGTGTCAGCAACGGGGTGATGATGGCCTTCTTCGCCTGCTCATCCGTCAGTTCGACACCGTTGTTCTGCGCGACCACCCGCAACGAGGCGACACCGATCTGCCCGAAATCGTGGTAATCCCGAGTCACGGTAGACACCAGAGAATAATGCAGCATGGTCGAGAACCACAGGGGCAGCAGGTCTTCTCTTCCCCCCAGTGCCTCGCCGACGGAACTGCGCATCGAGGCAAGATCCAGCAGCGTTTCATTGACATCGAAGATCAGCACCTTGGGCTTTTCGACGACATCACCCGCCATCACACTCCCTGACATCAAACCAACGCCCAACACCAATGAACCTGCCACTTTCTTGAGTTTTGCGCGCACCATCATGGGCCTCCACTTGATTGATATCATGGCATCCTGCCTCGGGATATCCGACATGCAGGCCGGCAATCAACAACGTTTAATCACCGTTATGCATCATGACACTCATACAGTGAACTGCCGATTAATCCTTACGAATTACCTGGAAAACCCTCAGCATATTGCGGGCATCAAGTAAGGTGCCGTGTACAGAGTCGACCAACCACTTGCTGCGCCCTTGTGGAATCCGGGCATAAAAAAACCCGCCATGGTGGCGGGCAATGAATGTCGGGACAGCGACACCCAGGACAGGAAAGCGTTTGAGAAAGGGTTTTGCCACCAGGTCGTTCTAGAGGGGATGGTGGAGGGTCCCAAAGCCCTTGCTCAAGCGTTCTGCTCACTATCCAAGTGTCTCTACGTCTGGAATATTTCCTTTCGCTCTCCCTGAATTTCGGTAGTCACTGGCTTGCGCATCAGTGCCTACGCCTTCAATCGTCGCTGCGCGGTGATTCAAGCAGCGGCAATCAAATCACAGCGCTTCAATTGTTTCGCAATGACAACTTG
>NZ_CFDJES010000119.1:5209-8571 GCF_983723665.1 Cobetia sp.
TCGATATCGACTGCACCATGCACATCACTATCGGCAAACACATTGCCACGGCTGGTGATCAGAATGTCAGGATTTGCGGCGTAGCGCTTTTCGCTCTTCTGATAATCACGCACTTCGCTGTGAATGCCGTGAGATTGAGCGCTTTTGAATCGCGCATTGCTGCTGTCATCAGTGCTGATATCGGCACTGGCCAGACCGCTGGTGGCGAGGGCAAACGCTGCCAGGCCGTGAGTCATGAATGACTTGATCATCTTTCTATCCTCCGTTCATTTTCACTATCGAGTTGCCATGAAGTGACACATCATTGATCACTTCATGTACTGCGTATATCCAGGCGGGATATCTATCAGAGTTGATAATTTATATTACCCACGTGAACAATTATCAAAGACTATCAACAAGCACTACCCACAAGGATGCGGCTTACGATGGCGCGATATTCAGGCTTGCCCATGGCGGGACCCTTCTACGTCATCGTACGAGGCACGTCGCTGCGCGGGATGACTCCCGACAGATACCGGCCATTCAGGAAGGGTCAGACCGTCGTTTCACTTCGCGACGAGGTATCACCTGGCGATCAGTGTCAGTGACACTGCTTTACGACTGGCTTGTTCACGCTTTTAGGACTTCGAGCTATTGCTACTTCTGTTCAGGCCTGACTGCTGCTCATGACGACACTTGCTGCGGGGACACTTGAGTCAGTTGCTGCTATGCGTGGTCACGAATCAGAGCGGGGCTAAAACAATCTGAATCAGACAATCTGGCTTAGACAATCTGAATCAGACGCTTTCGCTCAGAGCATGCTGGACGCGAGTCGCGGAAACGCTCTTGCCAGCATCGTTGGCGAATTGCTGGGAGTCGGACGCCAGTGTCTCGCGCTGACCTTCGATCGCAGCATCGTTCAAGGAGCTTTCGACACGGCCCGCGGCAACGCTCATGCCGGTATCGGCAAAGGTGGCTTGCTCGGCGGCGGCGGACTGGGCCTGGCCGTGGATGCTGGATTCGCTGAGCGCAGAGCGCACCTGAAGGTCAGCGACGCTGTCTGCAAAGGCAGCACCGGTGGCAGCAACGGAAAGCGCGGTGGCGGCGATGAGGGTATTGAGCATTTTCATGAAATATCTCCAGTGAAATCTTTGTTCGGGTCAACCGGGCCAACTGGGTCAAAAAGGTCAGCCAGGTCGCAAGCAGAGTCCTTGTTCGCTGCCGTCAGCGTGACGGCGCGACGCATCAGGCGTTGTCGTTCAGGGCATGCTCGACACGTGACGCGGCAACGCTCTTGCCGGAATCATTGACGAACTGCTGGGTGTCGCGAGTGACCTGCACCTGCTGGCCCTTGATGGTCTGGCTGTTCAGCGCCTGCTCGACACGGCTCGCCGCAACGCTCTTGCCTGCATCGGTGATGGCCTGCTGCTGAGTGGCTGCCTGCTGGGCCTGACCGTGGATCACGGATTCACTGATGTTGGCGCGAACCTGCTGGTCGGCAACGCTATCGGCATTGGCGACGCCAGTGGCGGTCACGGACAGGGCAACGGCGGCGATAAGGGCATTGAGGGTTTTCATGAGATGACTCCAGAAAAAGTGAATAACGAATAGATAAAAGGGAGATCAGTGCTGCTGTGGACCCGGGCCTGGGGCCATGAATCAGGACCTTCAGACTCAGGCGTTGTCGTTCAGCGCATCTTCAAAGCGTGATGCCGCGACACTCTTGCCGTTGTCGTTGCTCAGGCTCTGGCCGCGGGAGACGGCGTGCGTCTGTTCACCCTTGATGGTGTCGGCGTTCAGGGACTGCTCGACACGGTTGGCAGCGGCACTCATGCCGGACTCGGCAGCATTCAGCTGCGTCGCGGCGGGCTGCGCCTGGCCGTGGATGACCTGTTCGCTCAGTGCGGCACGCACCTGGGCATCGGCAACACTTTCATCAGCGGTGGCAACGCCGGTGGCAGCAATGGAAATGGCAGCGGCGGCGATCAGGGAAGTCAGGGTTTTCATGATAATTCTCCAGAAATGGGCAAGGTCGAATGTCAGGTGAGGCGATGTTCGGGGGTCACCGAGTTGTCAGTGTGACCCGCTCTGCTTCAGGCGTTGTCGCTGATGTGCTGCTGAACGCGGCTAGCGGCGACGCTCTTGCCCTGATCATTGACGGTGGCGTTGGCTTGGGACACGGCAGCGGTATCGACGCCGCGGATGTGGTCAGCATTGAGCGCCTGCTCAACGCGACCGGCAGCAACGCTCATGCCCGTTTCGGAGAAGCTCTGCTGGCTGGTGGCAGCCGGCTGAGTCTGGCCCATGATCTGCTGGCTGCTGATGGCGTTCTGGACGCGCACGGCGGCAGGGCTATCGTCGGCTGCGAATACGGAGGTGCTGGCAGTGGCGATGGCGACGGTAGCGATCAGAGTCTTGAGGGAAATGTTTTTCATGGTGTATCTCCTGGTCCTGGTGCGGATGCTTCCGCTTTGAGTCGTTGTCAGTCAGTGAAGGAGTGGTTTGCTGACCCCTGTCCGGGTCCTGGCCTTCACTGACTGTGGTGCGTGCTGCGTCTCGATGATTAACAGACTAATGGTTATGCTGCATTCAAACTAGCCGTGCAACTGGAAGCTCACTGTTTCTCTTTGAGCAACGCCACTGGAAACGAACGGCCTTCCCCAGCGCTTGCCCCTCCTGCCCCTCTCATCACCCATAAAGCTATTGCAGCGGTTCTGAAAAAGACTTGTACAACATGGAGAGTGCAAGAATTCCTTGTTTGCGTGCTGGCCCATCCCCTTGAGCGGCGCTTCGGCCTGGCAGATCACTATCGACTTTGGTTGAGGAAGACAGTGTCTCGCCCACCACCTTGGTCGAACATGCTGCACGCTGCAGGGTGTGTCTTGCTGTGCTGATGAGTTATACGTCGCCACAGCAGAACTGGATGCCACAAAAACAAGAAAATGCGTATTTTTCTTTTTGCTTTGGCTGAGACGCCTGAAAACAGCGTCCAGCAGCAAGAAATTGTGCACATCAATCTTTACGAATATTCATTGACCGATTGTTCAAGGTGTGGATTCTGCCCCTCACACTGTCAGTCGGTGACGTCTTGCCCACTGATGTCGAGAAGATTCATGTCGCTTGACAACCAAGAGCTCGAGGTCAATACCGCCTCATCAGCCCTGCATATTTGCTGCAACGTTGATGGAGTGCATTGTGAACCTCGCGAGCCGCGGGATATATCCCCGCGCCGGAACAGGATTGATTCCCCCAGCGAATCAATTCAGCGCTCTTCCAACCCAGACTGAAGCACCCTCACCCACCCACGCGAAGTAATCTCAACGTTTTCAATCGCTTAGGCGACCCACGCAACGATGTCAAAATGATGACAGCCTGGGGAC
>NZ_CFDJES010000120.1:0-8530 GCF_983723665.1 Cobetia sp.
GGATCTCACGCTGTTCCGGCGTCAGAGCCTCACCTTTCAGCGGCGCCTTGCCTGCTCGCTCAGCCCGAAGCCTGCGTACCCAATATTCCATGGTGGATTTGCCAACTCCCATGGCCTCACACGCCGCCTTCAGCGTGTAACCCTGATCGACCACGAGTTGGGCCGCTTCCAAGCGAAATTCCGGGCTGAACGTTCTCTTCTTCGTCATCATCTGCACCTGACTGTCTCTGTGAGTGATCATACACTCAAAATCAGGTGGCCAGATTCACTATGCCACTACACACCCGATCGCCGCGGCGGCCTCGACGATCTCGGTGGGACGGCCGATGAGCACCGGCTCGGCGATGCCCAGCCTCGCCGCCTCGCGAAGCGTCTCCAGCACGGCGGCCTGGGCCGCGTTGACCACGGCGACGCGGATCGGGTTACCGCCACCGGCTCGCTGAATCAGATCATCGAGCGTCGCAAGGGCCACTGGCGTTGCCGTCTGGGTCATGTCACCTCCTGGGTGTTGGTTAATGTGCGCTGCACGTGCCGGGCGATCATCCGTTCTTCATTAGTGGCTACGACCTCTGCTTAGACGGCCCTGTAGCGTCGACATCTATAGATCCCGAGCCCGGTTGATCTGCTGGGACAGACGCATCGCCTCGTGTTCCTCCAGCTTCAAGAGCTCGCGAACGAGATCCCGAGCCTCGGGGATGTCGGCGCGTCCTTCCAGGTAGCGGTATAGCGCGATGACCTGATCGTGCAGCGAGAAGACTTCCCGGCTGATGTCTTCGAAGCCCATCTCGGCATAGGGCAAATTGCACGCCTGATGGGGTTTGATGGGCGCATGCGACAGATAATCGTAGACCCAGGTGTTTAGGGCCTTGGGGTCGGCCTGCTTCTCGAAGCTGGCCACGGTGTGCTCCAGGACCGCCTCGTGATCGGCGAGATACTCCAGCAGTGATTTGGCCCGTGCCTCCTCCTGCCGGGTGGCACAGTGCCTGAAGCACTCGGCCAACTGGGCATGCAGCTGGCGAGTCCAGTCGATCAGGTCATGAAAGGTCTCGATCTTCATTTATTGCTCTCCATTAGTGGGTTGCTCTATAGGTATTGGCTGTAAACCGGGTCGGCTTCGACTGGGTCACTCGTTCTCGCTCCACCATCCCCCGCCGTAGAGGCTGCGAAACCCCATCTCGTACATGCTGTCGCGGGTCGTGCCGGCAAGCTCCAGCGTCGAGGCGATAGAGTCGCTCAACAGCGTCTCCCATTGCCGATAGGGGGTGTCACTATCGATCGGCGCCGGTGCGGTCTCTACCATCTCGGCCAGCCACTTCACACCGGTCATCCAGGGGGAGAAGCGTTCCGAGTACATCAGCCGGCTGGTCCGCGCCGGATGCAGTTGACGCAGCACCTCGGCTGACCAGGGGGTGGTGTAAAACCGCACCCAGGGCCCGACGAAGGTCTCGTAGAGGGCCACATTGTGCTCGGAGAGCGCTCGCACCCCTTCGAACGCCGGGGCCCGGTCGGGAAAGTTCATGTCTTCCACGCGGCGCTCCTCGAAGCGCACCTGGAACTGGGGCTTGTGACAGTCGGGGTCGCCGGTGGGGTTGTCGATGCGCATCTCGTAGAGGCCAGGGGCCAGGTCATTCAGATTGCCGACGCTCTCGAGGATCGCTCGGTGCTCGAGGCGCGCCACCTTGGAGGAGACGAAGATGCCCAGATGCCCGACGTGGGGATTGAGCAGGTAGACGATACGCTGGTCGGCGGCCTTGAGTGCCGCGGTATCGGGATAGACCGCGGGGATCCAGTTGAGCGCCTGATGGGGCGGGGTGATGTTGTCGCCGCCGGAGGCGAAGATCACCAGGGGGTTGCGGATGCGCTTGAGGTCGACGCTACAGCCGGGGCAGACCTCGAGCTCGCCACGCTCCAGCTTGTTGCCGACGAAAAGGTTCTCGACGATGGCAACGATCTCCTCTTTGCTCAGGCTATAGAAGCCCGTCCACCAGCGCTCGAACTCGAGGAAGCGTTCGCGCTGGCCGTCGATGTCGGCGAACAGCTGATAGTCCTTCTGCCACAGGGTATTCGCAGGCTTGAGGGCTTCGAAGTTGGTGGCGAGGTTCGCACCGTCGAAGCGCCCGTCTCCCAGGTCGGCCATCAGGTGCGTCAGCCAGGCACCGCCAAGCAGGCCGCCGGCGAGGCGCATGGGATTGACGCCGGATTCGCCGGACCAGTAGGAGAGCGGCGAGCCGTTCAGCACCGCCGGCCCGACCAGACCCTCGCAGTCGGCGGAGAGCAGCGCGATGGCCCAGCCCGCCTGGCAGTTACCGTAGAGCACCGGCGGCTGGCCGGGGTGGCGCTCGGCCAGCGTCTCGACGAAGCGGCGCAGGACGTGCAGCACGTCCTCCAGTGTCTGGCCGGGGACGGGCTCGGGGAAGAAGATCACGAAGTAGACCGGGTGTCCCTCGTGGAGCGCCATGCCCACCTCGGAGTCGCGCTTGAAGCCGCCGATGCCTGGGCCGTGGCCGGCACGCGGGTCGACGATCATCCTGGCGGCCTAGTCTCGTCGAGGCAGTCCTCCAGGCAGTCCTCGCCGACCCGGGTGATGCGCAGCAGGGCATAGTTGGCGGGGCGCGCCAGTCGACGGCCATCCACGAGCATCTCGTAATCGAAGTCGAGCAGTGGCGGCTTGCCCGCCTGCTCATGCTCGAGCATGTTGTCCGCGCGCTCACACAGCGTGTCCAGGTAGCGTACGCCGCGTCGCCACAGGTCGGTCTGATAGGCGAGTAGCTCCGTGGCCGGGTGGCTCGGGAGGGTGCCTTCTTCGGGCTCGGGTGCGGTCATCGGGGCGTCCATCTCTGGTGGGGCGGTGGGTTGGCGCTTGCGCGGGGTTTTATGAGCCGTGGGTGGCTTGGTGGTGGATGTTTTGGCGGTCATAGTGGATACCTCTCAGTGTCAGGATGTCGTGGGCGCCGATCTCGATCCGGGACTCGGACAGGAAGCGGTACGGCGGAACCTTCAGGTTGATCGGCGCCGGCACCGCCTTGAACACGCGTCCGGCGAAGTCGAACTGGGAGCCGTGGCAGGGGCAGAAGAAGCCCCGGGCGAGTCGTCGCTGACGACCACGATCGTGCCGACGAGAAAAACGTCTGCTTTTCATGACTGCACCTCTGGGATTTTGTCCTTACAGGCGCCAGCCACTCGTACTCGCCATCCGCAGGTGCGGAATGAAGCGTGGCGTGCGGGCCGCGTAGGTCTGCCATTTGTCGCCAAACTGGCGCGCTACGTCGCGCTCTTCGTGGATCGCCAGTCGTGAGTACATCCACACCAATACCGGGAACATGACCAGGGTCAGCAGGGTGGGCCACTGCAGCAGGAAGCCGGTCATCACCAGCACGAAGCCGGCGTACTGGGGATGCCGGACATGGGCATAGAGCCCGGTGGTGGCCAGTTCTCCCCGCCGCTGGGCGGTATAGAGTGACCGCCAGCCGGCGGCGATGAGCCAGAAACCCGCGGCGATGAACACCATGCTCAGCAGATGGAACGGCCCGAAATGCGGGTTGGCCTGCCAGCCGAACAGCATCTCCAGCAGGTGGCCCGCATCGTGGCTGAACCAGTCCACCTCCGGGTGGCGCGACTGCAGCCAGCCGGAGAGGAAGTAGAGGGTCAGCGGGAAGCCGTACATCTCCGTGAACAGCGCCACCAGGAAGGCGCTGAAGGCCCCGAACGAGCGCCAGTCGCGGCGCGTCTGCGGCTTGAAGAAGCTGAAGGCGAAGAAGATGAAGATCGCCGAGTTGAGAATGACCAGGCCCCACAGCCCATAGGCGGGTACGTCATCACTCATCGCGTCCTCCCTTGTGATCATCATGCCCGCCATGACCCCCGTGGCCTCCATGTCCGCCGTGCATGAACACATGCATTAGCGGACAGGCGAGCAGGATCAGCCAGGGCAGGGCACCGAGCAGGTGCACCTTGTGCTCCTCCCAGAGCAGGAAGCCCATCACCGCCAGGGCGATCGCCACCATGAGCCAGAAGCTGCCTTTGCTGGGTCCTCGCTCCAGCCACCCCTTTTCGTCATGCATGATCAAATCCTCACCCGGCGCAGGCGCAGCGAATTCATCACCACCGACAGCGAAGACGCGCTCATCGCGAAGGCGGCGAACATCGGCCCGATCAGGATGCCGAGGAACGGATAGAGGATCCCGGCGGCGATCGGTACGCCGGCCCCGTTGTAGACCAGGGCGAAGAACAGGTTCTGCTTGATGTTGCGCATGGTGGCCAGCGACAACTTGCGGGCCCGAACGATGCCGTCGAGGTTGCCCTTGACCAGCGTGAAGCCGGCGCTTTCGATCGCCACGTCGGCGCCGGTGCCCATGGCGATGCCCACATCGGCCTGGGCCAGGGCGGGAGCGTCGTTCACCCCGTCGCCCGCCATGGCCACCTTGCGGCCTTGTTCCTGCAATTCGCGGATGATGCGGGCCTTGTCCTCGGGCAGCACGTCGGCGCGGATCTCATCGATACCCAGTCGCCCGGCCACCGCCTTGGCCGTCCGCTCGTTGTCGCCGGTGGCCATGATGATGCGAAAGCCAAGTTTGTGCAGCGCCTTCAGGGCCTCGGGGGTGGTCTCCTTCACCGGGTCGGCGACGCTGACCAGGCCGGCGATCTGGCCATCGAGCACGACGAACATCACCGTTTCGCCTTCATCGCGGCGGGCGTTCGCGGTCTCGGAGATCCGGCCGCCATCGAGGCCCAGTTCGGCCATCAGCTTGGCGTTGCCGAGGGCCACCGACTGGCCGTCCACGACCCCCTTGACGCCCATGCCGGTCACGGCTTCGAAATCGGTGGCATCGGCGAGGGATACGCCACGTTCTTCGGCGCCGGCGACGATGGCCTCGGCCAGTGGGTGTTCCGAGCCACGTTCGAGGCTGGCCGCCAGGCGCAATACCTCGGCCTCGTCATGCCCTTCCTCGGGCAGCACCGCCACCAGCTTCGGCTTGCCTTCGGTCAGGGTGCCGGTCTTGTCGACCATCAGCGTATCGACCTTGGCGAAGCCTTCCAGCGCCTCGGCATTCTTGATCAGTACGCCGGCCTGCGCGCCGCGTCCGGTGGCCGTCATGATCGACATCGGCGTGGCCAGCCCCAGTGCACAGGGGCAGGCGATGATCAGCACCGCCACCGCCGAGACCAGCGCATAGGACAGCGCCGGCGCCGGCCCCCAGATCGCCCAGGCGATGAAGGAGAGGATGGCGACGCCGATCACCGCGGGCACGAACTTGCCCGCCACCTTGTCGGCGAATTTCTGGATCGGTGCGCGGCTGCGCTGGGCGGCAGCCACCATCTCGACGATCTGGCTGAGCATGGTGTCGGCGCCGATGCGGGTGGCCTCCATGACCAGGCTGCCGGTGCCGTTGATCGTGGCCCCGGTGACCTTGTCGTCTTTGACCTTTTCCACCGGCACCGGCTCGCCCGAGATCATCGACTCGTCGATCGAGGAGCGGCCCTCGACCACCACGCCGTCCACCGGCACCTTGTCGCCGGGGCGCACCCGCAGGTGGTCGCCCACCTGCACGTCTTCCAGCGCGACCTCTTCTTCGCTGCCGTCGGGCCGGATCACCCGCGCGGTCTTGGCGGCCATGTCCATCAGCGCGCGGATCGCCTTGCCGGTGCCTTCACGGGCGCGCAACTCCATCACCTGACCCAGCAGTACCAGGGTGACGATCACCGCCGCGGCCTCGAAATAGACGCCGACGGTGCCGTCTTCCCGGCGAAAGCCGTCGGGGAAGACGCCCGGCACCAGCACCGCCACGATGCTGAACAGATAGGCCGCGCCGACCCCCATGCCGATCAGGCTGAACATGTTGAGGTTCATGGTGCGGAAGGAGTTGTAGCCGCGCACGAAGAACGGCCAGCCCGACCACAGGATCACCGGCGTGCTGAGCACCAGCTCGATCCACATCGCGTTGCGTTCACCGAAGAAGTCGCGAATGGCCCCGAGGCCCAGGTAGGGGCTCATCGTCAGAATCAGGACCGGAAGCGTGAGCACGGCCGCGACCCAGAAGCGTCGGGTAAAATCGACCAGCTCGGGATTCGGCCCTTCATCGCCGACCGCCGCCGATTCCAGCTCCAGACCCATACCGCACAGGGGGCAGGCACCGGGAGTGGTTTGGCGCACCTCGGGGTGCATCGGGCAGGTGTAGACGGCGCCGGCATGCCCGGCCGGCACCTTGTCGTACTTGCCGCCGTGGGCCGGCGCGGAGGCCCCATGACCATGCCCGTCATGCGTCTGCGAGTCGTCGCTTCCCACGGGCACGAGGTGCATGCCGCACTTGGGGCAGTCACCCGGCTGGTCGGAGACGACCTCCGGGTGCATCGGGCAGGTGTATTGGGCGCCACCCTGGCTGCCGGCGGCGTGTTGGTCCGTATCGCCGCTGCCTAGTGTCGGTGCCTCGTGCGAGGCATGCCCGTGACAATGGTCGTGTTGGTGTTGCGTCATGGAATCGTCTCCGTCGCTTCCGCGTCTTGATTCAACCTCGTGGCCCTATCTCGATAGGGTCGAAACTAATAGTGCCGTATCCAATAATCAGGAGGTGCGATCAAAGCAGAAGATCGCGCTTGCGTTGCTCGTACTCCTCGCGGTCGATTTCTCCCCGGGCGTAGCGTTCTTGAAGAAGGTCCAGGGCCGTTGGCCGCCGTTGAGAAAATGGCTCGCCCCGGCCTCGGGTCAGGCCACGCACCAGGAGAACGGCCAAGGCAATGACGATGCCCCAGAACAACACCATCATGAGCCCGCCGAAGAGCATATGCCCCCAGCCGTAACTCCCCATATACGCCATCATGTCGCCCCACATGGTCGGATCTCCTTTTCTTGTTACTTACTTTGCCCTGACGTCAGGCTAAAGCCTGCGGGTAACCCAAGGGTCAAGAGAAGGTAGAGATGAAAGTAGGCGGCTCTTGATCCCGGACAGTTTCCGACCTCTTCAGTGGAATGGAATCAACGCCGCACGCATGCGTTGAGGCCTTCGGTATTGAGTGATGGATTCGTTCATGGCCTACGCTCCGCTGTGTCGGTTGAGGCGTGTGACAAAGAAGTTGTATAGCGGGCCGAAGACCAGGGCGATGTACCAGCCGTAGCCGAAACTTTCGACCAGCCCCAGGAAGAAGCTTGACCAGCTGAGCCAAGTGAAGCCTGGCAACAAGCGCAGCCAGCTCTTATACATCGCCTGGTCGGGAAACAGCAGATCGAAGCCGACGCAAAGGATGAAGGTTACGGCCAGGAACAGCCCCAGGCTCATCCCGAGTGCGATCATGGGAATCCGCGGCGTTGCCTGAACCGGCAAGCGAGTTCCTGAACGGGGCTTGGCTGTCAACGGAGCATTGGCATCAGGCATCTTTGTTCTCCGGTTGGAGGGGCGAGGCCGTTGCACCAGGGACGAGATACTGTTCGGGCGCGGCCTCGAAGCGCTCCCGGCAGTCACGAGAGCAGAAGTAAAAGACGTGGCCATCGTGGACGCTTGGCTTGGCCCCTTTCGTTCTGACGGTCTTGCCGCAGACGGGGTCGACGTCCTCGGCTGGCGGAATCCACTCCAGCCCTTCAGTTGCACGTTGATTCCCTGGGCTATCGTTGTCGTGTTTGGTCCTGCCATGGCTGTGCCCCATGACGTGGGCGCCACAGCCGAACCGCATCATCAAGAAGAGGATTGCTGCCCAAAGCAGGAAGTAAAACAGTGCGTCCATAAAGTCTTCCTCGTGACGTCCGCTAAGCCGTACCCGATACCGAGCACTCGGGTGTGGTTGCGAATGTGCATGCACTTCTCATGGTGGGAAGAGTCTCTGCACACACAGCGGCCACTCCGGCAGTTGCCTGGATCAATGTGGGGCGGGCACGGGTTTTCTCCCACGCGGCCACGGCTGGAAGCGCGAGATGGAGATACGAGGTCGACTTAGACTCTGTAGCGTTGGGTCAAAAGGTAGACAGGAACCGAGGAGGGTGAGGGAGGGGCACTTGGCGAGCCGCTGGCGGTGACAACCCGGGGCGCTATGGCCGGGGCCGTCATGCTCAAGGGAAGGGGCTCGAGCTCCAAGTCCTGGCGCTCCAGGCGCAACAGGGCGCTGCCGACATTACGAGTGCCATGGCCATGGTGGCATCGCGGTTGAGGATAGTCTGCGTTGATGAACTCGGTGTTCGAGTGCGTATCTGCGTGAGGCTCAACGCCAACCTGGCCAGACTCAGTAGAGGAGGGAGCATCTGCTGAGGAGGGGTCATCTGCCATTGTGGCGGCGCTAGAGAGCAGTAGCACCATGCCCAGCAGGATGACCAGACCAAAGCGATGCCAGGCGGTGGCAGACCGCGAGGATTGCTTAGGAAATGACGTGTGCCTGGCCATGCGGCAGTGCTCCTGCAGAGTGATGTATATCTTAACCTAGCGCAGATTCGAACCTTGTCCATTGACACGGATCAAGACGGAGCTTGCCGTAAGCTGCAGCGGCCTCATTGAAGTGGTGACCTGGGCGAATGGCTGGGATGTAGTGGTCAAGTGTTTTTGGCCACCGA
>NZ_CFDJES010000121.1:0-8351 GCF_983723665.1 Cobetia sp.
GTGGAGGGCGATGTAGAGCGCGACGAGGGATGAGATGGCGACCGGGATGACATGTTTGGCTCCTGTCGGGGGCGAGAGCTCTTAACCTGTCATCTCGCACGGGGCTGTGCAAGGCCTGACAGGCCACAACGCAAACCGCCCGCCGTGCGGGTGGCGCGGCGGGCGGCAGAGCGTGATGCTGACGTTCAGGCTGTCTATCAGACGGGCGCTCAGTTTGTCAGGCAGGAACGCTGTCGAAGTCGCTGGAGGCGATGAAGATCTCGACCAGACGCTCGATGCCGGCCTGATCCTCTTCGTCGAAGCGCTCGGGGCTCGGGCTGTCCAGGTCCAGCACACCCCACAGCACTTGCTGGCCGTCCTGCTCGATGAGCACCGGGATGACCAGCTCGCTGCGCGAGGCGGCGTCACAGGCGATATGGCCCGGGAAGGCGTGTACGTCCGCGACACGCTGGGTGGTGCGCTCGGTGGCAGCAGCGCCGCACACGCCCTTGGTGAAGGGAATCGGGTGGCAAGCCGGCTGACCCTGGAACGGCCCCAGGTGCAGGATTTGCGGCTGACGTTGCACATAGAAGCCTGCCCAGTTGAGGTTCTCCACCGTCATGTTGACGAAGGCGGCCGTCTGGGAGGCGTTGGTCAGCCAGTCGCGGGTATCGAGGATGGCATCCAGTTGGCGGGCCAGCAGTGAATAGTCGGGGCGAGTGGCCATGAGGGCTCCTGAGGGATAGGTAAGGTGGCGAGATGGCGCAAGAATGCGGTCGCGGGTCGCCTGTTTCAAGCGTGTCCTGCGCGTGTGTCTTCTCGCGCTGCGTCGGCATCTGGGCGTGATGAGATACGCGATGAGATGACTCATCCACCGGATGCAAAAGCGCCGACCAGTGGTCGGCGCTTTGCGTTCAGGCGTCTGTCAGTGACATGGGGTGAGGCTTACTTCCAGCCCGGCACCGCCGCGCCCTTGAACAGCTCTTCCGCCTTGGCTTCGACTTCCGGCGTCTGGTAGGCCTTGACCAGCTTCTGCACCTTCTCGCTGTCTTCATCGCCCTGACGCACGACGATCAGGTTGACGTACGGGGACTCGGCGCCTTCACGGATCAGTGCGTCTTCCGGCTTCAATCCAGCCGGCTGGGCGAAGGTGTTGTTGATGAAGGCCAGGTCGACGTCCGGCAGGATGCGCGGCAGCTGGGCAGCCTCGATTTCCTTGAACTGGTAGTCATGCGGGTTCTTGGCGACGTCGATCGGGGTCGCTTCGAGGTTGCCCTTGTCGGTCAGCTCGATCATGCCCAGGTCGTGCATCAGGATCAGGGAGCGGCCTTCGTTGGACGGATCGTTCGGCAGGGCGATGGTCGCGCCGTCCGGCAGTTCGCTGATGTCTGCGTACTTCTCGGAGTAGGCACCGATCGGGTACACGAAGGTCTTGCCGGCGCTGGCGAACTTGTAGCCACGCTCACGCACCATGGATTCCATGTACGGCTGGTGCTGGTAGGCGTTGGCATCCAGAGAGCCATCGGCCAGCGCGGCGTTGGGAGACACGTAGTCGGTGAACTCGGTGATCTCGACGTTCAGGTCGTACTTTTCCTTGGCGATCTCGGCCGCGACCTTCATCACTTCGGTTTCCGGGCCTGCGACGGTACCCATCTTGAGGGTGTTCTCGTCGGACGCGTCGTTGCCGCAGCCTGCCAGCAGGGTGGCGCCGAGCAGGGTGGCAGCACCGGCAAGGCGCAGCGGGGAAGAAAGCGTGGTCAGCATGTTGCGCATCGATGTTCTCCTTGTGATCCGACGTGACCGGCGGGGTCCGCGGGATGTTATGAGTGACGGCTCATTGTGATGAGCCGTCACGATACCGAAAGCCGTGTGATTTGTAGATCGAACGCCACTTCCAGATCAGTCGCTGCTCATGGAGCGACGCTTACTTGTGGTTCGACTTGCGCACCAGATGGTCGCCCAGGCTCTGGAAGCCCTGCACCATGACGACGAGGATGACCACGGTCACCAGCATCACCATCGGGTCGAAGCGGTTGTAGCCGTAGCGGATGCCGAGATCTCCCAGGCCACCGCCACCGACGGTACCGGCCATGGCGGAATAGCTGATCAGCGTCACCACGGTGATGGTCAGGCCATTGATGATGCCGCCGCGTGCTTCCGGCAGCAGTACCTTGGTGATGATCTGCATCGGCGTGGCGCCCATGGCCTGTGCGGCTTCGACCAGCCCCGGGCCGACTTCATTCAGCGCGCCTTCGATCAGGCGGGCGACGAAGGGAATCGAGGCGATGGTCAGCGGCACGATGGCGGCATTGGTGCCGATCGAGCTGCCCGCGATCAGGCGTGTCAGCGGGATGATCGCCACCATCAGGATGATGAACGGCACCGAGCGACCGATGTTGGTGATGATGCTCAGCACGCTGTTGAGTGCCGGGCGCGCGAGAATCTGGCCGGGGCGCGAGGTGTAGAGTGCCACGCCCAGTGGGATGCCGAGTGCCGCGGAGATCAGACCTGCCACCGCGACCATGTACAGCGTCTCGAGGGTGGAGGACAGGACGAGTTCAAGCAGTGCGGGTGACATGACCGAGCACCTCCACTTTCAGGTCGTGGGATTCGAGATAATCGAGCGCTTGCTGGGTCTGGCGGCTGTCGCCCATCAGTTCGGCGATCATCAGGCCCAGGGTGCGGTCCTGAATGGATTCCACCTTGGCCTGCAGGATGCTGACATCCACCTGGCATTCACGCGCCAGGCGCGAGATCAGCGGAGTGGAGACGGCGTCGCCGCTGAAGGCCAGGCGCACCACCGGGTGGGTGTGCGGGCCGGCCGTGGCTTCGAGGCGCTCGACCAGCGCACGCGGCGGCTCAAGCTCCAGGAAGTCATTGAGGAACTCGCGGCCCAGGCGGGTCTGCGGTGCGGTGAAGAAATCGCCCACCGAGGCCACTTCCACCAGTTCACCGCCGCTGATCAGGGCGACCTGATCACAGATGCTCTTGACCACTTCCATCTCGTGGGTGATCAGCAGGATCGTCAGGCCCAGCTTGGTGTTGATGTCCTTGAGCAGCTCAAGGATGGAGGCGGTGGTCTGCGGGTCGAGCGCCGAGGTGGCCTCGTCACACAGCAGTACCTTGGGGCGGCTGGCCAGCGCGCGGGCGATGGCCACACGCTGTTTCTGGCCGCCGGACAGCTGGGCAGGATACTGGTCGGCCTTGTCGCTCAGGCCGGTCAGCTCCAGCAATGGCTCGACGCGCTTTTTGATCTCGTCCTTCGAGATGCCAGCCAGCTCCAGCGGCAATGCCACATTGGCGAAGACCGTGCGTGAGGAGAGCAGATTGAAGTGCTGGAAGATCATGCCGATCTGGTGACGAGCGCTGCGCAGGGCGGACTCGTCGAGTTCGGTCAGTTCCTGGCCATCGACGACGACGCTACCGGCAGTGGGGCGTTCGAGCAGATTGACGCAGCGAATGAGGGTCGACTTGCCGGCACCGGACAGGCCGATGACACCGGTAATGGCGCCCTGAGGAACCGTGAGGCTGGCATCCTTGAGCGCGACCACGGCCTTGTCACCACTGCCGTAAGTCTTGGAGACGTTCTTGAGTGTGATCATGGGGGTCCGAGTGGTTAAGGCACCAACCGGATTGCGGGCGAAGGTCTGTAGAGGACAGAACGTTCTGCCGGCGTCTGCGCACATGGCAGACAGCGAAGAGGGGAGCGATCCAGTGGGGAGAAAAAAGACCACCCAAGACGGGTGGCCATCAACGCTGGACACACCCTTTTAGCAGAACTTGCACCCCGTGAGACCAGCTCTCGTGGTGGGCGCCCGCAATCCGGGTACAAATCGGCGCCAAACAGATTTGAGGCGCATTCTATCAGTCACCTTGGGGGTGTCAACGACTTTGGTCTTGCGCTGGGCGTTTATTCGAACTGTCGTTCGATATGGCAATTTGGCGATACGCTCTGTAAGCCATTTCTTACAAGACTCTTGCCGTGACGCGGGTTTCAACTGCCAGCGACGGCTTTCCTGTCTTGACGGTCAGTCGGGGATGAGTTGCGGCCCGCTCTTTCTGCTCTGCGTTCGCGGAGGCAGCCGTGCTCATCTGTGGCGAGAGGCGAGAGGCGAGAGGCGAGAGGCGGGTGGCGAGGGCGGCAACGCCGCGCACCCCCACGGCAGACAACGCCAGCATGTCGACGGCTAGTCCACCATGCTAGGATTTCGGCTGGGCATGCCGGTCATCTCGCTGCTGCATGCCGTCCCTTATTCACGGCTTCTCGACAGCAAGAAGCAGCAGTGCAAGGAAAGATCACGCATGTTCACGGGTATCGTACAAGGCATGGCGGAAGTGGTGGCCATTGAAGAACGCACTGACTTTCGCACGCATCAGGTCCGGTTGCCGGCGGGACTGGAGGCGGGGCTGGAGCTGGGGGCCTCGGTGGCCCATAACGGTTGCTGTCTGACCGTGACGGCGCTTGAGGGTCAACTGGCCAGCTTTGACCTGATGCGCGAGACGCTGCGTCTGACCAATCTGGGCGAGCTCGAGGTGGGCAGCGTCGTGAACGTGGAGCGAGCGGCACGCTTCGGCGACGAGATCGGCGGGCACTCGATGTCCGGGCACGTGATGGCGATGGTGACCATCGATGCCATCGAGGCCACTGCCGACAATCGTCGTATCTGGTTCCAGGCGCCGGCCGAGCTGATGCGTTTTCTGTTCGACAAGGGCTATGTGGGACTTGACGGTGTCAGCCTGACGATCGGAGAGGTGCAGGGCACGCGCTTCTGCGTCAATCTGATTCCCGAGACGCTCGAGCGCACCCTGATGGGCGTGCGCGCCGTCGGTGATCAGGTCAACCTTGAAGTCGACCCGCAGACCCAGGCGATTGTCGAGACCGTCGAGCGGGTCATGGCCTCCCGTCTGGCATGAGGCTTGCAGGTCTGCAGCGGATCAACTCACTGGCAGGACGCCAGAACTCGTCTGACTGGTCAGGAAATATGCCGGGAATGCTCGATTCGCTGCAGACCTTTGGGTACCATGTTGCGCCTTTCGATGCCCTGCCGCTGGCGGGGCATCGTGGTTCAGGCAGGCTGAACAGGGGAAAAGCTTCATCCGACGCCCTGTGCGGCATACCTGTCCGAGCGAGTTCGTCTTGATCTGCTGATTCTGACAATCACCGACCACTGCGCCTTGCCGGACAGGCACTGCTCAAGGATAGGGGCTACCTCAATGCTGGAACGTCTTTTCAAGCTCTCCGAGCACGGTACCAATGTGCGTACCGAAGTCATCGCAGGATTTACCTCCTTCCTCGCGATGGCCTATATCATCTTCGTGGCTCCCTCGATGCTGGCCTCCACCGGCATGGATCACGGTGCCGTGTTCGTCGCGACCTGTCTGGCGGCAGCCATCGGCTGTCTGGTCATGGGGCTCTACGCCAACTACCCGATCGCGCTGGCACCGGGCATGGGGCTGACGGCCTTCTTCACCTACACGGTCGCCGGTCAGATGGGCGTGCCCTGGCAGGTCGCGCTGGGCGCGGTCTTCCTGTCCGGGGTGAGCTTCTTCCTGCTCTCCGCCTTCAAGATTCGCGAGTGGATCATCAATGCCATTCCCGCCTCGCTGAAGACCGGCATCGCCGCGGGCATCGGCCTGTTCATGGCGATCATCGCCCTGCAGGGCAGCGGCATCGTCGTCGACGCCCCGGGCACGCTGGTCACGCTGGGTGATCTGTCCTCGCCGGCGGCCATGTATGCATTGCTCTCGTTCTTTTTGATCGTCGCGCTGTCCTACCGCAAGGTGATCGGTGCGGTGATGATCGGCATACTGCTCGTCACGCTGCTGGCGACCCTGACCGGCAACAACGACTTCCACGGCTTTGCCTCGATGCCGCCGAGCATGCTGCCGACATTGGCGGAGCTCGATATCGCCGGCGCCTTCAATCTGGGCATGGTGTCGATCATCTTCGCCTTCCTGTTCGTCGATCTGTTCGACACCTCGGGCACGCTGATCGCCGTCTCCCAGCAGGCTGGCCTGACCAACGAGCGTGGCCATCTGCCGCGGCTGGGACGGGCCTTGATGGCAGACTCCAGTGCCACCATGGTCGGCTCTGTCATGGGCACCTCGAACGTGACCAGCTACATCGAATCCGCCACTGGCGTGGCCGCCGGCGGACGTACCGGCCTGACGGCCGTCGTCGTTGCCGGCCTGTTCCTCGTCAGCCTGTTCCTGTCGCCGCTGGCGACCTCGATTCCGGCCTTCGCCACTGCCGGTGCGCTGCTGTATGTCGCCTGCCTGATGACGGGCGGCCTGGCACGCATCGACTGGAACGACATTACTGAAGCGGCACCGGTGGTGATCGCCACCCTGGTGATGCCGCTGACCTACTCGATTGCCAACGGGATCGCGCTGGGCTTCATCAGCTACGCCGTGATCAAGCTGTTCTCCGGCCGTTATCGTGATCTGAGCCCGGGGCTGGTGATTCTCGCCATCCTGTTCGCCTGCAAATACCTGTTCCTCGACGGAGCCCTCTAATGAGCATCTACAGCGACTACATCAAGTCTGTCATCCGTACCGTGCCGGACTGGCCCCAGGAAGGCGTCAACTTCCGTGACATCACGCCGGTGCTGCAGAACTCCGCCGCGTTCCGCAAGCTGATCGACTCCTTCGTGCACCGCTATCAGGAGATGGAAATCGACGCCATCGCCGCCATCGATGCGCGTGGCTTCATCATCGGCGCTCCGCTGGCCTACGAGCTGGGCTGCAGCTTCGTGCCGGTGCGCAAGAAGGGCAAGCTGCCGTTCAAGACCATCAGCGAGACCTACTCGCTGGAATACGGTGAGTCCACCGTCGAGCTGCACTCCGATGCCTTCCGTGAAGGCGATCGCATCCTGGTGATGGATGACCTGATCGCTACCGGCGGCACCATGCTGGCGGCCTGCAAGCTGATCGAGCGCACCGGTGGTGTGGTCGTCGAGACGGCAGCCATCATCGATCTGCCGGAAATCGGCGGCTCCGCGCGCATTCGTGAAGAAGGCCACAGTGTCTTCGCGGCGTGCAGCTTCACCGAATCCGAGTAATGCCGGCTTGACGCGATGGCCCTGTCTTCTGGCAGGGCCATCGTCGTTGCTGCGGGCAGCGAATCTGAGGCCCTTGTCCGCGCTCCGGCGTGGCTGAGTGGATCTTCCCCTTGTGCGGTGGCGCGCCAGCCACCATGCTTTCCTTCTGTTTCGTCATTGCGAGTGACCCACATGTCTTCCGAACGCTACCACGACCACTTCATCGTCTCCTGGGACCAGCTGCACCGTGATGTGCGCGCGCTGTGTCACGACCTCAGCGGTCGCGACTTCAAGGGCATCATCGCCATCACCCGCGGTGGCCTGATTCCGGCCGGCCTGATCGCCCGCGAGCTGGGTATCCGCCACATCGATACCGTGTGCATCAAGAGCTATCACGACCACATGGAGCAGGGTGGTCTGGAAGTGGTCAAGGGCGTCGACCACGACGGTGACGGCTGGCTGCTGGTCGATGACCTGGTCGACACCGGCAACACCGCACGTGCGGTGCGTGACATGCTGCCCAAGGCGCACTTCGTGACCGTCTATGCCAAGCCGGAAGGGCGTCCGCTGGTCGATGGCTTCATCACCGAAGTGCCGCAGAACTGCTGGATCCAGTTCCCGTGGGATATGGGCATCGCCTACGTCGAGCCGATCGCCGAGCAGCTCAAGAAGCAAGAGAGCGATAGCTGACATGCCGTTGGAGACTGCCGCGACTGGCCGCTCCGAGGTGCTGCCTGCCGATTGGCAGGCGCATCTTGGCCAAGAGTTTCAGGCTGACTACATGCAGCGTCTGCGCGACTTTCTGCGCGCCGAGAAAGATGCCAGCAAGGTCATCTATCCGCACTCCGATGACTGGTTCCGTGCCTTCTGGCTGACGCCGCTCTCCAACGTCAAGGTCGTGATCCTCGGGCAGGACCCGTATCACGGCCCGGGCCAGGCGCATGGACTGTGCTTCTCGGTACGCCCCGGCGTACGCCCGCCGCCTTCGCTGAAGAACATCTACAAGGAACTGGCCACCGATGTCGGCGTCGAACCCGTCGATCACGGCTTCCTTGAAAGCTGGGCGAAGCAGGGCGTCTTGCTGCTCAACAGCGTGCTGACCGTCGAGCAGGGCAAGGCCGCCTCGCATCAGAAGCAGGGGTGGGAGCAATTCACCGACCGCGCCATCGACGTGATCAATCAGCACTGTCAGGGTGTCGTCTTCCTGCTCTGGGGCAGTCATGCCCAGAAGAAGGCCCGTGCTGTGGACACCCAGAAGCACCTGGTGCTCCACGCGCCGCACCCATCCCCCCTCGCAGCGCACCGCGGTTTCTTCGGCTCTCGCCACTTCTC
>NZ_CFDJES010000122.1:0-8332 GCF_983723665.1 Cobetia sp.
TGCGCTAGAGGTTTCTCGACGCCGCATCCCTTGCGCCTTCCAGCAGTTCGATCATCGCGCTGGCGGCGTTCGAGAGGGTGCGGTTGTTGTGATAGAGGTAGCCGAGCTGGCGTTCGATGGGGCGGTGGTCGATGGGCAGGATCTCGATCTCGTCGTCGATCATGCTTTCCGGCAGGACGCTCCAGCCCAGGCCGATGGCGACCATCATCTTGAGGGTCTCGAGGTAGTTGGTGGACATCGAGACTTCCACCGAGAGGCCGTCACGCGCGAAGGTATCGATGACGATGCCACGCGTGAAGGTCAGGTGGCCCGGCAGCACGGCGTCGTGCTGTGAGAGGGCGGCCAGCGGCAACGCTTTGTGACCTGCCAGCGGGTGATCACGCCCGCATACGAAGCGCATCTCATCCAGCCACACCGGCACCACCGTCAAATTGGGATCGCGATGCGGTGCCAGGGTGACGACGGCCAGTTCCAGCTCCCCATCCAGTACGCCCTGATAGGCCTGTTCCGAATCCAGAAAGCGCATGTCCATGCGCACCTCGGGGTGGGCCATGGTGAAGGCCTTGAGCAGCGGTGGTAGCCGGTGCAGGCCCACATGGTGGCTGGTGGCCATCGTCAGGCTGCCTTTTACCTCGCCGGAAAGATTGCGCAGCGCACGCCGTGTGTCATCGTGCATCACCAGAATGGCGCGGGCGCGGGGCAGCAGGATATTGCCGGCCTCCGTCAGCGAGACACGCCGTCCGATGCGATCGAACAGCCGTGCGCCATGCAGTTGCTCCAGCTGGGCGATGCGCTTGGAAACGGCCGGCTGGGTGAGGTGCAGCTGCTCGGCGGCAAGCGAGAAGGAGGCGGTTTCGGCGACGGCGACGAAGGCCTGCAGAGAGGGTGTGTCCATGTGGGGCAGCTATCCTGTCATGAGGGCGTTCATAGGGGCATTCAGGGGAGCGTCAAGCGGGGCGATCGATGCCGCCGCAGGCGGATGCACTCCTGCTCAAGACCTGATGAGCAATGGTATTCCTTTTGGGAATCCAAAGCATGAAAAACATGAATTGCTTTTATTCATTGTCGCCGAGTACTCTTGATGGCACAGGACGCGGCGGCGATGCTGGAGCCTGCAAGCAAGTGGTCACTATCCACGGGCTCGCACGACCGCCCCGCCATCAACACTGGACGACACACCCTCATCAAGGGGCCGTTACGAGCCCCGAGGCAGCAAGCGCGCTCTTACCGTAAGGCGCCACGAGGAGACACGACATGGCTAGCCAGACCCTTTATGACAAGTTGTGGGATCAGCACCTGGTCAAGCAACGCGAAGACGGTACTGCACTCATCTACATCGACCGTCACCTGCTGCACGAAGTCACGTCGCCGCAGGCATTCGAAGGGCTGCGTCTGGCCGGTCGCAAGCCGTGGCGTCTGGATGCCAACCTGGCAACGCCGGACCACAACGTGCCGACGTCTCTCAAGGAGCGTGCTGCCGGTATCGCGGGCATCGAGGACGAGACCTCACGCATCCAGGTGCAGACCCTCGACGACAACTGCAACAGCTTCAACATCGAGCAGTTCACCATCAATGATGCGCGTCAGGGCATCGTGCACGTGGTCGGGCCGGAGCAGGGCGCGACTCTGCCGGGCATGACCGTGGTGTGTGGCGATTCCCACACCGCGACCCACGGTGCCTTCGCGGCACTGGCCCACGGGATCGGCACCTCCGAGGTCGAGCACGTGCTCGCCACCCAGTGCCTGATCCAGCGCAAGATGAAGAACATGCTGGTGCGCGTCGATGGTCGTCTCGGCACTGGCGTCACCGCCAAGGATGTCGTGCTCGCCATCATCGGCGAGATCGGCACCGCCGGCGGTACCGGCTACGCCATCGAATTCGGCGGCTCTGCCATCCAGGACATCTCCATGGAAGGCCGCATGACCATCTGCAACATGGCGATCGAAGCCGGTGCGCGGGTCGGTCTGGTCGGTGTCGATGACATCACCATCGACTATCTCTACGAGCGCCCCTATGCGCCGAACGCCCAGCAGTGGGAAGCGGCCGTCGCCGACTGGCGCAATCTGGTCTCCGATGCGGACGCCGAATTCGACAAGGTCGTGGTGCTCAAGGCCGAAGACATCGCGCCGCAGGTCACCTGGGGCACCAGCCCGGAGCAGGTCACCAGCGTCAATGGCGTGGTGCCGGACCCGGCCGCGGCCAGCGATGACACCGAAGCGCGTGGCATCACCCGTGCGCTCGAGTACATGGGCCTCAGCGCTCAGCAGAAGATCACCGACATCAAGCTGGACCGCGTGTTCATCGGTTCCTGCACCAACTCACGTATCGAGGATTTGCGTGAAGCGGCGCGCGTGGCCGAAGGCCGCACGGTCGCCAAGAGCCTCAAGCAGGCGATGGTGGTGCCGGGGTCTGGCCTGGTGAAGGCGCAGGCGGAAGCGGAAGGGCTGCACGAGATCTTCCTCGCGGCGGGCTTTGAATGGCGTGAGCCGGGCTGCTCCATGTGTCTGGCGATGAACGCCGACAAGCTGGGCGCCGGTGAGCATTGCGCGTCCACCTCCAACCGCAACTTCGAAGGCCGTCAGGGCTTCGGTGGGCGTACGCACCTCGTCAGCCCGGCCATGGCCGCCGCTGCCGCGATTGCGGGTCACTTCGTTGATGTTCGTGACTTTGCCCCCATCCCTACCAACAACACTCAAGTCGCCTGAGGAGGCCCGACATGGAAAAGTTCATTCGCCAGCAGGGCCTCGTGGCACCGCTTGATCGCGCCAACGTCGATACTGACCTGATCATCCCGAAGCAGTTTCTGAAGTCGATCAAGCGTACCGGCTTCGGGCCGAACCTCTTCGATGAGCTGCGTTATCTCGATGAGGGCTATATCGGTCAGGACATCAGCAAGCGTCCGCTGAATCCGGATTTCGTGCTCAACCAGCCGCGTTACGCGGGTGCCAGCGTATTGCTGGCGCGTCGCAACTTCGGTTGTGGTTCCTCGCGGGAACACGCGCCCTGGGCACTGACCGACTTCGGCTTCCGCGTGGTCATCGCGCCGAGCTTCGCCGATATCTTCTACAACAACTCGTTCAAGAACGGTCTGTTGTTGATTACCCTCGACGAGGACACGGTGGACCGTCTGTTCAAGGAAGCCGAGGCGGTGGAAGGATATCGTCTGGATATCGACCTCGAGGCACAGGCGGTCATCACGCCGTCCGGTGAGTCGATTCCCTTCGAGGTCGACAGCTTCCGCAAGCATTGCCTGATGGAAGGCCTGGACGATATCGGTCTGACCCTCAAGGACCAGGACGCCATCGACAGCTTCGAGAAGCGTCATCGCACCGAGCGTCCGTGGCTGTTCCGCGACGGCAAGACGGCCTGATCTGGCCAGCGTCGCGTCAGTCAGCGCCTGACATCGCAACATATTCGTCATGGCTCGCCGTCCAGAATGGCGGCGAGCCCAGTCTCAGCACCGACGGTGAACCGTCGGTCTCGCCGGAAGACTTCCGGCCCAAGGAGAGTTCCAGATGAGCCGCAATATCCTGATTCTGCCCGGTGATGGCATTGGCCCGGAAATCACTGCCGAAGCCGTGAAGATCCTTGAAGCCGCCCGCAGCGAAGGTCTGGACATCACGCTGAGCGAAGGCAAGGTCGGTGGTGCAGGGTATGACGCGGCCGGCCACCCGCTGCCGGCGGAAACGCTGGAGGCGGCCAAGGCGGCGGACGCCATCCTGCTCGGCGCAGTCGGCGGCCCGCAGTGGGACAAGCTCGAGGACATCTCGCTGCGTCCGGAACGCGGCCTGCTGGGGCTGCGCAAGGAGCTTGAGCTGTTCGCCAATCTGCGTCCGGCGATTCTCTACCCGCAGCTGGCCGAGGCCTCCAGCCTCAAGCCGGAAGTGGTGTCCGGTCTGGACATCATGATCGTGCGTGAGCTGACCGGTGGCATCTACTTCGGTCAGCCGCGTGGCATCGAGACGCGTGATGGCCAGCAGGTCGGTTACAACACCTACGTCTACTCCGAGTCCGAGATCGAGCGCATCGGTCGCACCGCCTTCGAGATGGCGCAGAAGCGCAACAAGAAGCTGTGCAGCGTCGACAAGGCCAACGTGCTGGAAGTCACCATGCTGTGGCGTGACGTGATGGAGCGCATCTCCGCCGACTACCCGGATGTCGAGCTGTCGCACATGTACGTCGACAATGCCGCCATGCAGCTGGTGCGTGCTCCGAAGCAGTTCGACGTGGTGGTCACCGGCAACATGTTCGGCGACATCCTGTCGGATGAGGCCGCCATGTTGACCGGCTCCATCGGCATGCTGCCGTCCGCCTCGCTGAATGCGGGTGGTCAGGGCATGTATGAGCCGTGCCACGGCAGCGCGCCGGACATCGCGGGTCAGGGCATCGCCAACCCGCTGGCGACCATCCTGTCGGTGGCCATGATGCTGCGCTACTCGCTCAACGAAGCCGCCTGGGCCGAGCGCATCGAGAAGGCGGTCGGCGTGGTGCTGGATGAAGGGCTGCGCACTGCCGACATCGCCTACGCCGGGACGCGCAAGGTCTCCACCTCCGAGATGGGCGATGCCGTGCTGGCCGCCTTCAAGGCCCAGGCGTAAGGCAAGACCCGCGTGAACGCCGCCAGCCAGCGGCGTTCTCGCGATGATCATGGGGGAGCTCGGCGTGCGTCGCCGGGTTCTCATGTCAGGACCTGCGGCTGGAGCGTTGGGCAAGGCTCGCCTCGTGTGAGTTGCCTGTGCTCGCTGCGGGTCATTCCTGTGTCGGGAGCGGTGGTGTCTTCCATGCTCCCGGCCGTGCATGAACAAGGAGAACAAGCATGTTGAAAGTCGGATTTGTCGGTTGGCGTGGCATGGTCGGTTCCGTGCTGATGCAACGCATGCGTGATGACAACGATTTCGCCGGTATCGAGCCGGTATTCTTCTCCACCTCCCAGGTCGGTCAGGCCGGTCCTGACGTGGGCACGCCGGTGCCGGCGCTCAAGGATGCCAATGACATCAATGAGCTGAAGGCGCTGGATGTCATCGTCACCTGTCAGGGCGGCGACTACACCAAGCAGGTGTTCGGCCCGCTGCGTGAAGCCGGCTGGAAGGGCGACTGGATCGATGCGGCCTCCACCCTGCGCATGGACAAGGACGCCGTGCTGGTGCTGGACCCGGTCAACCGTCACGTGATCGACCAGAAGATCGGCGCCGGTGCCAACACCTTCGTCGGCGGCAACTGCACCGTCAGCCTGATGCTGATGGGCCTGGGTGGCCTGTTCGAGGCCGGCATGGTCGAGTGGATGACCTCCATGAGCTACCAGGCGGCGTCCGGCAGCGGTGCGCGCCACATGCGTGAGCTGCTGACCCAGATGGGCCAGCTCAATGGCAGCGTGGCCTCCGAGCTTGCGGACCCGGCCAGCGCCATCCTCGACATCGACCGCAAGGTGACCGCCACCATGCGCGGCGATGACTTCGCGACCCAGCAGTTCGGTGCGCCGCTGGCCGGCTCGCTGCTGCCGTGGATCGATTCCGCGATGGAATCCGGTCAGACCCGCGAGGAGTGGAAGGCCGGTGTCGAGGCCAACAAGATTCTCGACAGTCAGGGCAACCCGATCATGATCGACGGGCTGTGCGTGCGTATCGGTGCGATGCGTTCCCACTCCCAGGCCTTCACCGTCAAGCTCAAGCAGGACGTGCCGCTGGACGAGATCGAAGACCGCCTGGCCAAGCACAATGACTGGGTCAAGGTCGTCGCCAACACCAAGGAAGACAGCCTCAAGCACCTGACGCCGGCCGCTGCGACCGGCACCCTGACCGTGCCGGTCGGCCGTCTGCGCAAGCTGGCGATGGGTGGCGAATACCTGTCCGCCTTCAGTGTCGGTGACCAGCTGCTGTGGGGGGCCGCGGAGCCGCTCAAGCGCATGCTGACCATCCTGCGTGAACATCGCGCAGCCTGATCGCACTGTGTAGCAGCATGTCGTCGGGTTCATTGCGAGCCTGACCTGAAAGCGCCCTCGGCTCTCTGGAGTCGAGGGCGTTTCTCTTTTGCACGTTACGTCATGGAAGGTCGGTGATTTCAGGTAAGAGATAGGTCACTGATGTCACGGCGAGTACCAGATATCTCAGTCTTTCCTGCGCATTTTTTGCGATTTTGACTGGCGCTTTTGATGCATGATGGCAGGGAGGTGTTTTTTACGGGTATCGTAAAGGGGATATCGTCGAGCTGGTCACTCGCGATATGACGCCTCTGCGGCCTTTATCGATCGTGGGCCGTCACTCTATCGTTGAAACTTTTTCCACTTTGCCAATGGCTTCCCGCACTCTTGGGACGGACTCTCTGGTATCTTGTGTAAGTATACGTAACATAATGCGCAGGCCGGGCAATGATTCGGCCGCATACGAAGGGACACTCAATGGGACGCAAGCTTCCTCTCGCACTGGCGGTGTCGTTCGCCGTCTACAGTGCTCAGGCCTTGGCAGTCGGCATGGAATCGCCGCGGTTGCGCTCGAATCTGAATCAGCCACTGGACGCGCGCATCGGCCTCACGGATACCTCGGGCCTCGATGCCAGCCTCATCAAGGCCGGCGTTGCCGATTCTGCCGCCTTTACGCGAGCGGGCGTCGATCGCAGCTACGTCAGCGATGACATCAAGGTTGCCGTCAAGCAGCAGGGTGGGCGCTACTACCTCCAGCTGTCCACCAATGGCGCGGTACGTGAGCCCTATGTGGACCTGCTGCTGGATGTCGAATGGCCCAATGGCAAGCTGCAGCGTCAGGTGACCCTGTTGTTCGATCCGGCGGGCTATTCGAGTCAGCCGTCATTGGTGACACCTGCCGGCGCGCGCTCGCGCCCGCTGGCCACCAACGATTCCTCGCCGACGCGTTCCGTGGTGTTCCGCGACAATGCCCAGCCCAGCCAGGCTGCCTCGCGCAGTGCGTCATCCAGCACACCGCCGTCCAGCATCAAGGTGCGCAACGGTGATTCGCTGTGGACGATCGCGCGTCGCGTGCGTCCGGATGCCAGTGTCAGCATCCGTCAGGCGATGCTGGCGATTCAGGAAGCCAACCCCAGGGCCTTCCCGGGCGGCAACATCAACAAGCTGCGTGCGGGAGTGGTGCTGAGCGTGCCGGACCGCAGCACCATGTTGGGACGTTCGCGTACCGAGGCCGACAAGGAAGTGCGTCAGCAGTATCAGCAGTGGGTCGCGGGCGCGCAGGGCAAGACCGTGCCGGCTCCCGCCAGCAAGAAAACCGCTGCGGCCAGCACATCGAACGAGCCTTCCGCCAGTGCTGCGCCTGCGGCCACGGCCGCACCGAGCGGCCCCGCCAGCGCGGGTGCCGACGGCAAGCCGCGTCTGACGCTGCTGGATGAAGACGGCAGCAAGCCCAAGGCGGCGGCAGCCAGTGGTCAGATCTCCGCGGGTAGTCAGCAGGCGATCGATGAACTGTCCGATCGCCTCGAGTCGCTGGAAGATCAGCTGCTGACCAATCAGCAGCGCCTCGATCAGCTGGAGCAGGAGCGTGATGACCTGCGCAGTGAAGTGGCCTCCCTGCGCAACGAAGTCGGTGAGCTGCGAGCGTCGCTGGCAGAGCGTACCGAGCAGCTCGAGACGGCCAAGGTGCTGCTCGCCAAACAGAATCGTCTGCTCGTCAACAGCGGCATCTCGCCGTTGGCGTTGCCGGAAAGCCTGATCGCCGCCGGGGTGGACCTCGGTCAGCCGCGCGACGGCGAGGGCAATCTGGTGTTGCCCAAGCAGCCGTGGCCCCAGGCGACCTGGCAGTGGGTGCAGGACAACCTGGCCATCGTCGGCGGGGCGGCCGGGGCATTGCTGCTTCTGTTGCTGCTGCTGTTGCGTCGCCGCTCCGGTTCCGGGGGGGATGAGAACATGAGCTTTGCCGATGCGGTCCGCGGCAATGAAGAGCCCGACCAGGACAAGCCACGCGTCTTCCCGGATACCTTTGCGGCCTCGACTGCCGCTGCCGCCGCGGGTCACAAGTCATCCGCGTCTGAAGATGCCAACGTGGCGGCGCGCCGGGGTTCCGGTAGCCTCGAGCCGCTCTCCCAGCCGGAAGCGGCTGCGATCAGCGAGGCGGACATCTTCATCGCCTACGGCCGCTTCGATCAGGCCCAGGCCCTGCTGGAAGCCGGTCTGGTGGAAGATCCCGCACGCCAGGACCTGCGCCTCAAGCTGATGGGAGTCCATGGCGAGCTTGGCAACGCCGAAGCCCTGCATCATGAAGGTGAGCAGGTGCTGGCGGCCGGCAATGAGGAAGAGCGTTTCGAGGCTCAGGCGCTGCTGGATCGCTACAGTGTCTCAAGCAGTGCGCTGCGTGCTGTCGCAGGCGGCGG
>NZ_CFDJES010000123.1:0-5101 GCF_983723665.1 Cobetia sp.
GCTTCAATGCCTATCGTGAGCTGGAAGGGGCCGGGCTGACGGCGCGTCAGGGGCTTGGGGCCTTCGTGCTGCTGTCACTGCTGGGCCCGCTGGCGGCATTGGCCGGCCATCTGTGGCTTGCGGATGCGCCAGGCGTGCTGGGCGGACTGATGGCCTTCGCCGCCGGCGGCATTCTCTATCTCGTCTTCCAGGACATTGCGCCCCAGTCGCGGGTGGCGCATCACTGGTCACCGCCATTGGGCGCCTCGCTGGGGTTCATGATCGGCATGCTGGGCGATCGCCTGGTCGGCTGACGATCAGCTGACGATTCACCGTGGCGGGGCGGCACCAGCTGACTCGCCACGGCTCGAGACCTTCACACCCTCCGTCATCTTCCCGATAGGGAGCTCGCATGAGCAAGCACGCCAATGAAGGCAACCTCACGGGGTTGCTGGAAGAGCTGGACCGCGAGATCGAAGGGGATATCTCGCTGGGCGACATTCTGGAGCACTTCAACTCCCGGGGCTTCGGCCCCTTGCTGGTATTGCCTGCCTTGCTGGTACTGCTGCCGACCGGGGCGATCCCCGGCGTACCAACGACCTGCGCGCTGTTCATCGTGCTGATAGCGGGTCAACTGTTGCTGGGGCGCAAGATGCCGTGGTTGCCACGCCGGCTGGCGCGCTTCAGTTTCGAGCATCAACGCCTGACCCATGGCGTCGAGCGGGCAAGGCCCTGGACGCGACGCCTCGATCGTCTGCTCAAGCCACGCCTGAGCTTCATGACGCGCGGCATTGCCTATCGCGGTATCGCGGCGCTGACCATCCTGCTGGCCACGGCCATGGTGCCGCTGGAGCTGGTACCCTTCGCCGCGGCCTTGCCGGCAGCGACCTTGCTGCTGCTGGGACTGGGGCTGATCGGGGAGGATGGCCTGGTCATCCTGCTGGCCTTGCTGGTGCTGCTGCTGGATATCGCCACGGGGTTCTGGTTGGTAGGTTGAAGGCTGCGTTGGTCGCTCAACAGCGACGCAGCGTATTTTAGGAGTCGAGGCTCATATCCTTGATGACGCGAGATGGCTTCTGGAGGCCATCAGCTGCGGGCTCATGAGAGCGCCTGCGCCGTTGTGTAGCAACGCAGTAAGACAAAAGACTGAAGTGCACCATTCAGAGGCAAACCAGGCTGTCATCTTGGTGTGGATGGCTTTGCAGGCTGGCCGTGCTCGCCTAGACTGGTCGCCTGTTCAGTGCCATGGGGGCACGAATTCGGCTACTGAAGCGGGTCTGTCGCAAGGACGTTCGTCATGTTTGATTTCATCCAGTTCGATGCTGCCTTCTGGTCCTTCGTGGTGGCCATCATCTTGCTGACGGTCACGCCCGGGGTCGACACCCTGCTGGTGATTCGCAATACCTCGCGCGGTGGCCTGCGTGACGGCGTGCTTACCAGTCTCGCTATCTGTGCCGGCCTCTTCGTGCACGCGCTGGTGTCGTCGGCGGGCATCTCGCTGATCCTGTTGCAGTCGGCATGGGCGTTCTCGGCCCTCAAGCTGGTCGGGGCGGGCTATCTGATCTGGTTGGGCATCAAGAGTCTCAAGAGTGCGCGGCGCGCACGCGGGCTGAATGTCGACGTCAGCGTGACACGGCAGCAGGTATCGTGCTGGCTGCCGCTGCGTGAGGGCTTCCTGTCCAATGTGCTCAATCCCAAGACGGTGGTGTTCTACATGGCCTTTCTGCCGCAGTTCATCGCGCCGACCGACCCGGCCGTGCTCAAGTCATTGTGGCTGGCGGGTGTCCACTTCGTGATCGCCAATCTCTGGCAGATCAGCGTGGCGTTGATGGTCGGTGGTGCAGGGCGCTGGCTGGCAAGGCCGCGAGTCGCCTGCTGGATGGAAGGCATCACCGGGTCCGTCATGGTGCTGCTGGGGGCACGGCTGGCGCTAGGCCGCTAGGGATGAGCGGCCACTGCCAACATCGCAACGGAGCGCATGGGATGACGGTTCGTATCCTTGATGACACATGGATCCTGTGACATTGACACTGGCGGCCTTTCTCAAGGTCGTCACGCACCTGGAGGCTCGGGATATCAGTGATGTCTACGATTCCCGCGTACAGCAGGTACGGGTGCTTTACTACGGTTACACCATCGACTTCCGCCACCAGCTGTGGCGCATCGATGATGAATCGGTCTGTGCACATCTGGAAAAGACCGGTACCGCCGTCGAGCAGCGCGAGTGCTCGCGCATGGCCAGCCGACTGTTCGTCGAGACCTGTCATGCCTTGCAGCGCCGGGGGCGGGCGGCGCATATCGACACCCGCACCATGTATTGCAAGGCCGCAGCGACCTTCAAGCCCCGGCGCGACCCCTATGCGGGCATGACGCCGGCAGAGCGCAAGGCGCGCAAGGCGCTGGAAGCGGCGCATCGAGAAGCCGAGCAGGCCTGCAACCGCTACGTGCTGGATGCCCTGTCCTCGAATTCTCTGGAGATCCTGCGTCTGCGGCAACGCTACTGCGACAAGAGCAATCGATTGGCAGCACGGCTCGAACAACAATGATGCCCGGGCCGGTGCTGACGCCTGCCCGAGCCAACGACAGCAGCGGTACAGTGCTGCATTCATGACATGAAGACCGGCCCATCAAGGCTGGCATTGGCAGGGAACGCAATCGGATGAGTCTTTCACATACCCTTCGTCGCCGCCTGGGCGGGTTGAGTGCCGTGGTGCTGGTGGTCGCCGGGATAGCGGCCTGGCTGTACGCCGTCGATGAGGGGCGCTGGGTCGGACGCGTGACCACGCGCCCCGAAACGCTGAATCTCGAGTCGGTGGAGCAGGGCAACCTGCCGGTCAATCAGTTCGTCTCGCTGCGCAATCACTGGGCGGTCTATCGCGAGCACACCGAGACCTTCCGCCTCGATGCCAATGCAGACGGGGGGCGCCGCATCGAGACGCTCTATTATCCGGTCATCTCTGACATGAACCCCTATCTGCTGGAGCTGGCCGGTCTGTCCCGCGCCTTCGGGGGCATCGATGGCATCCCCTCGGAAGAATGGCCGCGCATCGAGCGCATGGGCGTGCTGGTGCGAACCGACTCCGTGCAGAGCCTGGAAAACGTGCCGCCGCTGATCGAGTTCCCCGATGGCCTGTTCGGCACCGTTTTGCACGCCGAGACGGACCTGCCGGGCGATGAGCGCTCCCTGCTGGCCGAGCGCTGGCCCGACATCGATCTGTCGCGTGTGATCATCATCAATGCCGGCCACCGCCCCGGCAATGTCTGGGCGATGATCGTCTATGGCGTGCTGGGCACGCTCTGCTGGGCACTGGCGGTCTGGCTGATGGTGCGACTGATGCGTACACCGCGCGTCACGCGCTCCCAGCCCTTGGCCTATTCCGGCCGAGCGGCATCGGAGCCGGTGGTGTCGCAGGCATACCCGGGCAGCGAGTCTGAAGGCGAGGGGGCGTCTCAGCGCCATGCTGCACAGGTCCATGCGTCTCGCTCCCATGCGGAATCTCAGGCCCATGACGACGCACCACAGCCCCAGGGCGCTCCCGGCAAGCGCCAGGGCTGGCGTGGCAAGGGCAAGGGGAGCGATGAAGGGCGACCCCTGAGCTATGCCGAGGCGCTGGGACGGTATACCCCTCAGCAGAAGCCGCCGTTCGGCAATGGCGTGGCTGCCTCGCGACCGGGAGAAGCCAAGGGCGAGAGCCAGTCCGGGTCCTCGCCCGCCATTCGTCCACGTCGCGATGACTGACTGAACGAATGGCTGAAAGAATGGCTGAAGGGCGCAATGAGCTCTGTCGCCATGGACCATGATGCCATGGGCCCTGATGCCATGGGTCCTGATGCCATGGAAACGAAAACGCCAGCCCCTTGGGGCTGGCGTTTTCGTTGCTGGATGCTGCTGCTCGGCTCAGCGGCGATCCACCAGGGCGGTGGTGTAGCGCTGGCTGACTTCGCGGTCGCTGACCACCTTGACGCCCTCGCTGGTGCCCTTGGCCAGGCTTTCGAAGATCACGCGGTAGGCCAGCACGGCCTTGACGTATTCGCGGGTCTCCTTGAAGGGGATACGCTCGACGAAGCGGTCGTATTCGCCCGGGGTGTCGGCGAGCCAACGATCGACGCGTCCCGGCCCGGCGTTGTAGGCCGCGGCGGCGGCCAGGCGGTTGCCGGAGTAGCGGTCCAGCATCTCGCGGATATAGGTGCTGCCAAGACGGATATTGGTGACCGGATCACCCAGCGCCGCGTTGCTGGGCGTGGGCAGGCCCAGGCCGCGACTGACCTGAGCGGCGGTGCCCGGCATCAGCTGCATCAGGCCGCGTGCGCCCACCGGCGAGGTGGCGGTGGGGTTGAAGGCGCTCTCGCGACGCGCGAGTGCCATCAGCATCCACGGGTCGACGCCGGCATCGGCACCGAAGCGCTGGAAGTCCTGCTGCCAGGCCGGCGGGAAGCGCCAGGAAAGGCCATCCCACAGCTGGCCGCGGATGGTGGCGAAGACGGTCAGGTCATACCATTTCTGCTGCAGTGCATAGGCTGCCAGACGGCGAGCATCGGCGTCATCCGCCTGGGTGACGGCGTTGAACCACTCGGAGCGAGCCAGACCGATCTCGTCGATGTTCATCAGCGCCCTGACACGCTTGACGGCCGGCGTCTCGGCGACCTCGGCCAGTTCCGCGTCGGAGAAGTCCTGGTCATCGCGATTGAGCGAATACGCCTGCCCGATACGGTCGGCGGCCAGGAAGCCGTAGAAGTTGCGCTCGGTCGCGGCGCGCGTCCAGGCGGCGCGTGCTTCCTGCGGGCGGCCCAGGCTGTCATCGGCACGCCCCAGCCAATACTGGTAGCGGGCTTCGTTGCGGAAGCGGTCCGGCATCTTCAACACCCATTCACGCACCTGCGGCCAGTCGCCATCGCGCACCGCGTTGCGCATGCGCAGATCGAACAGCTCCTCGTCATCGAGGATGGTCAGGCGCTGATCGACCCAGCCGCGGTTGTTGGGGATGTCGCGTACCAGTGAATACCAGGCCAGGTCGCGTTCGACGGTGTGGCGCTGCTCATCACTCATCGGCATGTGCGGATTCACCTTGCGCCAGGCTTCCAGCGCGGCCTCGGTGTCGGCACGCACGAAGCCATGCATGGC
>NZ_CFDJES010000123.1:5201-8169 GCF_983723665.1 Cobetia sp.
GCGCAACGCCGAGAACAGCGGGTCACAGGCCGAGTCCTGCGAGCCGGAGACATGCCAGAGCTTCAGGCCGCCTTGCGATGCGCTCGCGACATCATTGCTCAGCTGCGCCGTGTAGTAATAGCACTGGCGCTGCGCGCCGGCCGGCACGCCATCGCTGACTTCCAGCAGGGCATCATGACGGCCGGTACGCCCGTAGGCGGAGATCGCCTGGCCTCGCATCCACTCGGCCAACGGCGAGTCCGCATGACGCTCGATGAAGGACAGCACTTCCGCGGCGGTGACGTACGGCAGGCGGGCCTTGAGCTGGTGATATTCGATGTAGCCCTCCAGCACGTGGCCATTGACGGCGACCTGCTGAATCTCGTCAAAACGCTTGGCGCGCGCATCATCGAAGGCGGCGCGGAAGCTCTGGTCACTGGGAGTGGCGGCCTGCAGGGGCAGGCTCAGTCCCAACAGCAGGCCTAGGCCGGTGAGGTGCCGCAGCGCCGCGAAGCGACGGCTGCCACGGGATCGGAGTGTTTGCTTGCCTGGTGTCACCTGGGACTCCTGCGACTGTCGGTAAAGGGGGCGTGGGCTGGCTGCGACCTTGTGGTGGCGGTTCAGTGCCCCGATGTTGAACAAGTGCCCCGATATTGGCTATCAGGGGTTGCCGATTCAGTAACGATAGTGGCTATCGTGGCAGTGGTCGGCGCTGAATAACAGCACCATCTGATACTGATAGTGAATTATCCGAGAGTGATATCGCGGCTGTGCTGCCGCGAAGATGAAAAGCTCAGTGAATGAAATTTGTGCTACCCGTGAGGAGTCCACTATGGGCAAGGCATTATGGTTGACGCGATTGTTTGGCCGCCGACATGTGCTGGGCAAGGCAGGCGCCGCCTTGCGCACCATGGGGCCCTTGCTGCGCGACGTGGTGAGTGGACGTTATCGTCCGGTGCCGTGGAAGGCGCTGGGGTTGGCGGCCGGCGCCTTCATCTATCTGGTCTCGCCGCTGGATCTGATTCCGGATCTGCTGGTGGGGCTGGGGATTCTCGATGATCTGGTGATCGTGACCTGGTTGCTCGGCAAGCTCGATGATGCGCTGGCCGACTATCGCCTGTGGCGTGGCGAGATTCCCGAACCTGATCCCTCCGAGCCGCCGACTCCCTGAAGGCGTGCAGCGTGGAAACTCCATTCCTCTACCAGCCCTGATGCTGGCACTGGCCATTGGCCGCATGGCAGGGACGCCGCGACCCTGCCATGCTCGTGACACGCTATCAAACACCAGTTTGAATTGGCGTGCCGTCAGTGTCTGATCTGCCGTTTATCACAGGGCGGCGCACCGTTTGTTCACAAACGAGACGCGCCGCTGTGGCAACGCCCTGAACAACGCCTTTCAAGGAAATTCTGCATGCTGATCTATGCCTGCCTGCTGTTTGCCGCACTGATGCTGGTGCTGACCAAGGTGCCTGTCGCCTGGGCGCAACATCGAACCGGACGTTACGAGAACCACGATCCGCGCGCACAGCAGCGTGAACTGACGGGCTTCGGGGCCCGCGCGCTCGCCGCGCACCAGAACACCATCGAAGCCTTTCCGCTGTTTGCCGCCGGGGTGCTGGTCAGCGTGATCACCGCGCCGGGCGCGCCCATCGCGACCACGCTGGCGGTGATCTTCGTGCTGGTGCGTCTAGGCTATTGGGGCTGCTATCTGGCCAATATCGCCCCGTTGCGCTCCCTGCTGTGGGGCGTCGGCTATCTGGTCTCCCTCGCATTGATGGCGATGCCGCTGTGGATGTGATGCATGTAGTGCCACAGAGCCTGCTGGGACTGGCCGTCAATCCCGCTGACGTGCCGGCTGCGGGTGGCGTATTGGATGACGCCTGCTGGGCGCGGGCGCTGACCGGATTCCTGAGCTTCATTCCGCACACGGCGCGCTTGAACGTCAGGGTCGAGGAGGTCGCCGCGCCGGCCATCCGCATGCAGCTGCCGTGGCAACCGGCCTTGATCGGCGATCCGCACCGCAGGCTGGTGCATGGCGGTGTGCTGACCATGTTCGCCGATACGCTGTGCGGCAGTGCCGTGCTCACGGGGTTATCGGCACCGGAAGTCTGCCCGACGCTGGATCTGCGCCTCGATCACTACCGACCCGGCGTCGAGGGCCTGGCGTTGGTGGGCGAGGCGCGCGTGCTGCGGGTCACGGAATCGATGGTGTTTACCGAGGCGCAGATCTGGCAGCAGCCGGGCAAGATCCTGTGTCGTGCGATCGGCAACTTCGTCAGGCTCGGCGAGCGCAATACGCCCAGCGGCTTTGCCGAGGCGCTGCTGGCGGCGGCCAACGCTCAAGCCCCCGCGAATCCTTCCACGGTCGAGTCGGAACCGCTGGGGCAGTCAGCACAGGCTGCACAGCCAGCAGACGAGAAAACCGAGGCGCAGGCGCCGCGTGATGCCCAGGACCCGCGCGGCCTGCTCAGTGCGCGACGTTTCGTCGAAGGGCAGCGCACACACGCCGACCTGGCGGCGCTGCTGGCGAGTCTGCCCTACGCGCAGGCGATCGGGCTTGGGCTGTGTGCCATTGACGGGCAGCAGGCGGGCGCGGCCAGCGATGTCGAGCTGCATCCTGAGCAGGCGCTGAGCTATTCCATGGCGGCGATGCCCGACAATGTCGGCAACCCGATGCTGCCGGCGGTGCATGGCGGCGTGCTGGCCGCAGCGATGGAAACCGCCGCGACGCTTGAGGTGCTCAGGCGGCATGGGCGCGGTGGTCGTGAAGCGCGCCTGCCCAAGCTGATCGATTTCTCCATCGACTATCTGGCCACGGCGCGCGGCGATCAGGTGACGCGCATCGACTGTGAAGTGATGCGCGAAGGCCGCCGCATGACCAATGTGCGCGTCAGTGCCTGGCAGAAATCCCGCGAGCAACCAGTTGCCAGCGCGCGCATGCACTTCGTGCTGGAATCACTCGCCTCCCCGTGATGGGCAGGCGATGTCT
>NZ_CFDJES010000124.1:0-1441 GCF_983723665.1 Cobetia sp.
GCGTAGCGTTTGGTATTAATTGCGTAGCCGTTTAGGCAGGGGCCGAGAGCAGGTTGGTAGCCACGATGTTGTCTGGCCATGGTAGCAGCGGGGCCGGCAGGGAGGACGGCGGGGAGGACGGCGGGAGCAAGCACTGGCGGGTAGAGCGGGAGGTCTTGATCGCGAACGAAGTGTGTCGCCAGCCGGCGTCTTTGCCCGTCGGCGCCTTTGCCAGTCGGTGTTAGTGCCAGTCGGTTACGTTACCTGTTGGTGTCTTGTAGCAAGAGGCGCCGCGTTGGCGAGTCAGGCGCTGAAACGCCTGTCAGGGCCGAGTCTGAGGAAAGGGCTTGAGGAAAGGGCTTATGGAGAGGACTTGAGGAAAGAGCTTATAGAGAGGGCTTGCGGAGAAAGCAGGAGGTGTCAGGCAAGAAGCAAGCAGCAGCCGTCACGACGGATGTGGCGCAGTACAGGCCATGTCATCGTCATGACGGCTGCCGGAGCAGGCGGCAATCAGTTGCCGAGTGCGGCCGTGATGATGTGGTACTTGTCCATCAGCTCTTCCTGGCTTTCCTTGTTGGCCGGGTCGAGCGGGATGCAGTCGACAGGACAGACCTGCTGACATTGCGGCTCATCGAAGTGTCCGACGCATTCGGTGCACAGGTCCGGGTCGATGACGTAGATCTCTTCCCCCGGCGAGATGGCCCCATTGGGACATTCCGGCTCGCAGACGTCGCAGTTGATGCACTCATCAGTGATGATCAGGGCCATGATGCTGTCCTCAGCTTGTGGCGGTGTCGTCGTCGGTAGCGGAGAAATGCCGGGCGAGGGTCTCGGCCACCAGCGGATGCACCAGACGCGACACATCACCGCCATGACGCGATATCTCGCGCACGATGGTCGATGAAATGTAGGAGTTCTGTAATTCCGGGGTCAGGAACAGGCTATCGACGTGCGGTGCCTGGGCCCGGTTCATGTTGGCCAGCTGCAGTTCGTACTCGAAGTCGGAGACCGCACGCAGGCCGCGCAGAATGATACGCGCATTCTGCTGCTCAAGCAGCTCTGTCAGCAGGCAGCTGAAACCGATGACCTCGACATTGTCGAGATGCGCCAGAATCCGGCGTGCCAGATCGATGCGCATCTCCAGCGGCAGCGCGGGGCGTTTGCTGGGGCTGTAAGCCACCGCGACCACCACCTTGTCGAACAGGCGCGCGCCGCGCTCGATCAGGTCGGTATGGCCATTGGTGATCGGGTCGAAGGTGCCGGGATAGACGGCAATGTTCTTGGGCATGACGAACTCGAGCTCTGTCGGCAGCGGGTCAGCCTGGTGACCGGCTGCAGTGGACGACGAAGGATGAGGAGCCGCAGAAGGCCGGGGCGCAGTGGCTGTCGCGCCGCCGGCTCCCTGGTACGCCGAGTGTAGAACCCCTCGCGCGGCTTGCCAGTCGCGGGAGGGGATTCGTCA
>NZ_CFDJES010000124.1:1541-8154 GCF_983723665.1 Cobetia sp.
AGCCTGGCTTACAGCGAACCGAAGGGGTTGTCGACCTTGAGCGAGACGGGCTTCGCATAGCCGGGGATACGGATCTCGCGATCCGTGATCTCCAGCTCCGGACCTTCGAGCACGCCTTCACCGAAGCGATAGGTCGGCGTGAATTCGCCGCGCTGTGCCTTGTCCAGATAGTCGGCGCGACGCTGCTCGCAGAGACCGCTGCGCTCACGCCAGGCAGCCAGTGCCGCCTCACCATGCCGCGCCGCCAGCAACTTCAGTGTGACGTCTGCCGACAGCACCACGCCACTGGCGTTGTTGCCACCGAAGCCCTTGGCATTGATGAAGGCGACGTCTGCGGTGAACTCGCGCGCCTCGCGGCGGATGTCGAGGTGGCTGTGATGCACGTCATCGGCGATGGCATCCAGCGTCGGGATACCCGGCAGGATGCCGGTCGCCATGCTGCCGAGCGCCGACACCGCCTGGTCGCCCGCGGCGCTGCCCTGGCTGTGGCCGACGAAGGATTTTACCGCCACCACAGGCCAGGCCTGAATGTCGTTGGCGCGAGCCACTTCATTGAGCACGTGGGACTCGGTGGTGCGGTTCTTCGGCGTGGAGGTGGCATGGGCGTGCACGAAGCTGCGCTGGCGCACGCCTTCATCGCCGACGATATCGCGCGCCAGCGCCACCGCCTTGCTCAGGGTGATGTAGTTGCCGACGCCGGGCGCCGAGATGGAACGCTTCCAGCCGTCGGCATTGACGAACACGTCCGGCACGCTGCCGATGATGCGAGCGCCGGTGTCCAGCGCCAGATCATCCGCCATCAGGATCACGAACTGGGTCGCTTCCGCGATGGTGAAGCCACAGTTGCGCGCGAACGGGCGACAGGCCTTCTGGTAATCGCTGTCGGTGAGCACTTCCAGCGCGTCGAGGGCCTTGAGGCTCTCGTCATCGGCCAGGGCACCCATGCTGCGGAAGCCCTCGATGACTTCCGGCGTGATCGGCGCATCGGCGGTGCCGACCATCACCACACGGCGACGGCCGCTGCGGATGTCGTTCAGGCCCAGCTTCAGGTTGTAGAGGAAGCTTGCGCAGGCGCCCATCGCGGCACCGGCGCCACCGACATTGCCCAGCACATAGGCATTGAGGAAGTCGGCGGGCATCTGGGCATAGCCCAGCGGCATCTGTTTGGAGGTGGCGCGCTCGCCGGCCACGAAGGACTTCATCAGTCCGCCCCAGCCTTCGGCGTCCATCTGGCCGATGGAGTTGCCGGCGTAGACGGCAATATCGTCCGGATCGAGGCTATCGCGCAGCGCATCCCAGTCCAGGCCGCTGTCGCCGAGGCAATCGCTGGCACCGAAGATGGTCATCGACAGGCCGCGCGGGTGATGCACGCTGCGATAGAGCTGCTCCGGCGCGAAGCCGCTGGGCAGCTGACCCGCGGCACGCACCAGCGCCTGACGATGATCGGGCAGCAGGACATCGAATTCGCCGGCCGGTACCGTGACCTCGACATGACGGTTGTCCAGCTCGCGGATCTGCCAGTCAGCGGGCGGCTGTTCCGGCAGCTGGCGGCTGCGCAGCGTGAAGGTCAAGTCCTGGCCCAGCGTCAGCTTTGACTGACGATTGGCAGGAATGCCTGTCGCGTTGAAGCGCTCGTCTTCAATGCGACGAATCAGGGTGTGGGTCAGCACCTGGTCTGCCAGACGCTCCGCAAGCGCCTGAGCCTCGGCGGGCTGGCCTTCGGCATCGAACCACTGGCCCTGATCATCGCAGCGGGCGAGGTTCATGAGCGACGCGAGCCCCAGCAGGGTCTCTTGACGGTCTGTCTCCGGCAGGGAGTCGAGCACCGTGCGTCGGAACGCCTGATGGCCCGAAGTTCTGCCGGCGGCATTGACGCCGCCCATGCCGACGATCACCGGTAAGTGTGACAAGCCGCTTTCCTCGTAAAAATACTGTGAGTCGTTGGTCTGGGCGATACCTCTGCGGATATTCGTCCAAATGATGGGCGGATGATAACACCCCCTCAATACAGGCGTCATGCACCCCCGCCTCTACGCGGGCGCGCCAGCGAGCGCTTGCTGCGAACACTGTGCGATATCTCTGCGCTCAGTGCGAGTCCCACTGGCCTGTTTTTGTACTCGTCATGGCGCGGGATGATCGTGATTAAACGTTTGTTTGATTTTCGAATCGCAAGCTGCCATTCTGTCGTGGCTGTTTGAGTTGGTGTAGGCGCGTGCCGCGAGGCAGGCGCCTTTTTTTGTGCCCAGGCCTTCCTGCGCCGCCGGCCCCGGATGGGCTGTACGCCATATGGCGCAGCCCGATGCAGGCGCATCTGCTAGACTCCGCGCGTGATTTTCCTGCCCGTTGCTATCGGAACTGCTGATGTACGCCAACTCCCGCCAGATCGATTCTCCCCAGACCGGCCCCCACGAGGATATCGAGCGTCGCGTGCGCCGTGCGATGGCGCATCCGCTGCGCAAACCCGTGGCGGAGCATACCCGCGAAGCGTTCCTGCAAGCGCAACAGTGGTTGTCGGCTCAGGCGAAGCCCCTGTGGCTGGACAGCGGCTGCGGCGTCGGGCGATCGACTCGCCAGCTGGCACTGGCGCATCCGGACCATGCCGTCATCGGCGTGGACCGCAGCGAAGACCGTCTCAGCCGCAAGCATGGCGAGCTGCCGGACAACGCCTTGCTGGTGCGCGCAGACCTCGTCGACTTCTGGCGCCTGGCGCTCGCCGCGGGCTGGGCACCTGCGCATCACACCCTGCTGTACCCCAATCCTTATCCCAAGGCGCGCCATCTCAAGATGCGCTGGCAGGGCCACCCGGTATTTCCGATCATCATGGCGCTGGGCGGTCAGCTGGAGCTGCGCACCAACTGGGAGATCTACGCTCGGGAGTTCGCCCAGGCCATCGGGTATGCCACCGGTGTCGAGGTGACAGCGCACGCCTTCGAGCCGCAGGGCGATTATCTGACGCACTTCGAGCGCAAGTATCACGAGTCTGGCCAGGCGCTGTGGCGACTCGAATGCCAGCTTGAACACACGCCCGAGCGCTACCCGCTGCAGGTCTGACGCGACTCACGTCGGTGGCAGGTTCTGGTTGGCGATAGCGGCGTGGCTGTTGTGGAAGGTGTCGCGCAGTGACTGGCGCAGCCAGCTGGCCGCGGGGCCACGAGGGCTGTCGCGGCGCGAGATCAGTTCGATATCGATGTCGGCGGTGGCGCCCAGCGCGCTCAAGTCCAGAATCTTCAGGCGCTGCTGAAAGGGGGGGTAGTGGGCGATATGGCGCGGAACCTGTGCCCAACCCAGCCCGCGCGTCGTAAGCTCTGCCATCGCATAGAAGCTGTTGAGCTGCCAGAAGCGCTGTGAGCGTGGCCCCTCGTGGCCGGGTTCCAGTTGCTGACGTTGGCCGATCATCAGCTGGCGGTGATCGGCCAGATCACTGTGGGTCGGGCTCTCGAGCTGCGCCAGCGGGTGATCGCGTGCCACGATCAGCACCTGCTCCAGTCGCCCCAGCGCCTCGCGCTCCAGCGCCATGACACCCAGCGGCTGATAGAACAGGATGCCGAGATTGGCCTGGTGCTGCTCCACCCAGCGGGCCACCTCATCCTGCGCGCCATTGAGCAGATTCAGCGTCAGCGTCGGGTATTGCACCGCCATCTTTTCCAGCACCGCCATCACTGGCGGCATCTCCACCAGCGCCTCATCGATCGCCAGCGTCAGGCTGGCTTCCAGCCCCTGGCTGAGGGTGCGGGCGCGTGCTTCCAGGCGCTGGCATTGCATCAGCACGCTGTTGGCTTCATGCAGCATGGCCTCGCCCGCGGGCGTCAGCACCGGCGTGCGAGGGCCGCGATCGAACAGCTCGCAGCCCAGGTCCAGCTCCAGATTGGCGATGGCGGTGCTGACCGCGGATTGCGCGCGACCCAGACGCCGCGCCGCCGCCGAGAACGAGCCCGTCTCCGCCACGCAGCGCAGCGTCTGCAGTTGCTCCAGTGTCCAGTTCATTGCCTCGCCTCGCGCCTTGATCCATCTGAATAATAGATGGATACCAACTTTAAACCATCTTGTACCTCTCTAGAATGCCTCCTCCATCCGCGTCGTTCAGCCCGTCCGGCATCACACGCGGTGATCGAGAGGAGGTATGACATGCGTTCCAAGAAAGAACGTCTGGCCCAGGCAGGATTGCTGGAATTGGGCGGCATCCTGCTCGTGGCGCCGCTGTCGGCACTGGTCACGGGACATGACCTGGCGAGCATGGGCAGCCTGGCGGTGGTGATGTCCACACTGGCGGTGATCTGGAGTACGGTCTGGAACTGGATGTTCGATCGCTGGGTGCCGACCCGCCAGCGCAGCGCGACCCAGCGCATCGCTCAGGCACTCGGCTTCGAGCTCGGCCTGGTACTGGTGACCGTCTTCATCGTGGCCGCCTGGCTCGACCTGGGGCTGTGGCAGGCATTGCTGCTGGATCTGGGCTTCGTTGCCTTCTTCCTGGTCTGGGCCATGATCTTCAATCCGCTGTTCGATGCCGTGATGAGTCGTCTGCTGGCGCGCAAGGCCGCGCGTGAGCAGCAGCTGGCCCCCCACAATACGAGGTGATTCGATGAGTTATGTCTTCCTGGCAGTGGCCATACTGGCGGAGGTCATCGCGACCAGTGCGCTCAAGGCCTCCGAGTCCTTTTCGCGATTCGGCCCCAGCGTGATCGTGGTGGTGGGCTACGGCATCGCCTTCTATTTCCTGACGCTGGTACTGCGTGATCTGCCGCTGGGCGTGACCTATGCGGTGTGGTCCGGGCTCGGCATCGTGCTGGTCACCGTGTTCGGTGCGGTGGTCTATCGCGAGATGCCAGACCTGCCGGCCATCCTGGGGTTGGCGATGATCGTGGGCGGTGTCGCCGTCCTGCATCTGTTTTCCAGCGCCAGTCCTCATTAAGCTAGGGGCATCACGGCGCCTCCCGGCTGTGACATGGATGCTCACCGACGACGTCACTGGATGCCTCATGCCCCTATTTCGCACTGCACCGACCTCTGCGCGACCCTCCCGACTGTCTCCCCTGTTGCCCTTGCTGAAGGCAGCGCGCCCCGCAGCAGCGGGCAAGTCGCTGCGTTTCACGCGCTCGCTGCGCCGACTGGCCATGGCGGCCGGTGCGACGCTTGTCGTGGCGGGCCCGGCGCAGGCGGCGGGCTTTGACAACCTGACGCGACTGACTGACAAGGGCTTCATCGTCAGTGCCCAGGCGCGCATGCTCGATACCGGCGAGACGCTGGCCTCGGTCAATCCCGACCAGCAACTGACGCCGGCTTCGCTGTCCAAGCTCTATATCGCCGGTGCGGCGCTGGACCGTTTCGGCCCGCAGTACCGTTTCTCCACGCGTCTGCGCAGCACGGGCACGATCAGCGGCGGCGTCTTGACCGGTGACCTGGTGCTCGAGGGCAGCGGCGACCCGGCGCTGACCAGTGAAGAGCTGTGGCGTCTGACCGAGGAGCTGCGTTTTCGGGGCATCCGCCGCGTCGAAGGGCGCCTTTTGATCAGCCAGTGGCGCTTCGGGCCGGTGCCCTGCATCAGTACCGATCGCTGCAATGCCTCGCGGCGTTCCAGCAATGCCTATGATGCGCTGCTGTCGTCCGCGGCCAGCAACTATGCCAGCTGGTGCGTGAAGGTGATGCCGGGTGCGGGCAGTCAGGCGCCGGCGCGACTGGCCAGCTGCGACACCACCCAGCCCACCGAGATATTCGACAACCAGGTCACCACGGTCGGCGCGGGGGGCAAGAGCGCCATCAATGCCCGCCGCACCACCAGCAACGGTCGCGATACGCTGGTCGTCACCGGCACCATCGCCGCCGACAGCCAGCCGCGCAGCATCTACCGCGCCGTCTCCAATCCTGCGCTGTACACCGGTGAGCTGATGCGTGACATCCTGGCGCGCGCCGGGATCACGGTGACCGGCGGGGTGGACATCACCTCGACGGCGCCGCCCTCCAGCGCCGCGCAGCTCGGTAGCGTCGAAGGCAAGCCGATGCAGGAGTTGCTGACGCGCATGCTCAACTACTCCAACAACTTCATGGCGGACCAGCTGACGCTGGCGCTGGTCGGCGGCAGTCAGGCCACCTTGCGCCAGGGCGGCGCCAAGCTCGAGACCTTCGCCAGCGCGATTCCCGGTCACGGCCCGCTGACGATGTATTCCGGCAGCGGCCTGACCTCCCAGAACCGCACCAGCGTCAGTGGACTGGTGGCGTTGCTCGACAGCATGTATTACCGCCCGGCGCTGTTCCCCACCTTCGTGGCGGGCCTGCAGGCACCGGTCAATGGCCCGATGCGCTTCATCCGCCGTGGCAGCGAGACCTTCCGCAATCACGTGATGGTCAAGACGGGCACGCTCAACAACCCGGTGCCGGTGCGCGCCATCTCGGGATACTTCCGCACGCAAAGTGGCCGCTGGGGCGCCTTCGCGGTGATGGTCAACGGCCGGGCGGCGGTGCCTTATCTGTCCTGGCCGCAGGTGCTGGATCCGGTCGCCGAGGACCTGACCGCGATGATCGAGCGCAACTGAGCTCCTGATCGCGAGCGCATGAACACGAAAGCCCCGCCGATTGGCGGGGCTTTCGTGTTCATGGCCTGAGTGACAGACACAAAAAA
>NZ_CFDJES010000125.1:0-8153 GCF_983723665.1 Cobetia sp.
CCCGCCTCGAGAAGCGCGATATAGAGAATGCCACCCGCCAGCGACGCCGAGGCGTAGATTTCCTGACGCAGCACCATCGGCACACGGCGCGCGAGCACATCACGGATCATGCCACCCGCCACGCCGCTCATGGTGCCCATCAAGACGGCCACGATGCCATCCACGCCCAGCATGCGCGCCTTGTGCGCGCCCAACACCGTAAACAGCGCCAACCCGAAGGCATCGGTGACCGGCAGGAAAACCCGCGTCAGGCGATGGATATAATGAAAACCGAGCGTCGCCACCATTACCGTCAACAGGATGACCCACAGATAGATCGGCTGCTCGACCCAGAACACCGGGCCGATTCCCAGCACGAGATCACGCAGCGTACCGCCGCCGATACCGGTCACGGCGCCCAGCACCAGCATGCCGATCGGGTCCATGCGTGAACGGCACGCCACGACGACACCGGTCAGGGCAAAGATCATCACACCGGCCAGGTCGAGCCAGGTTATCCAGTTCATTCTCGTGAAGCCTCCTGCAGTGCGCTGGCGTGCGCATGAAACATTGGCGTATATGCTTGTCGCGAACCGTGATGGCCTCTTCTGCCAAGCCGTCTGCTGCGATGGCGCAGCGGCGCAGCGGCGCAGCGGCGCGATCATACTCCCTTTTGCGGCTCTTTTTGTGCCCTCGACGTCATCCGCGCCGCCTTGAGGGAGCGGAGGATGATGACCCGCCTCAGGGCGTGGCCTGACCACGGCGCGCGGTCGCGCTGGGCGGCTCACCGAACCGTTGGCGATAGGCACGCGAGAAGTGCGCCAGATGCGTGAACCCGACGCCGAGAGCCGCCTGGGAAACGCTGCGACTGCTGTCGGCCAATACGCACCGGGCATGATCCAGCCGCATGCCGAGATAGCGCTGCTTGGGCGTTTCCTCGAAGTGAGCCATGAACAGACGCGTCAGCTGGCGCTGGGATTGGCCGACCAGACGACAGATGCCGGGGATCGTCAGCACCTGGGCAAGATTGGCCTTCATCACAGCCAGCGCCTTGATCACACTGCGTGGCAGCGAATCGTCTCGAGTGCTGACAGCAGCAGGCGTGGCCAGATGCCCGCGCTGATGTACCAGTTGCCGCCCGACGGCGTCCGCCAGCGACGGCCCGTACAGAAACTCGATCCACACCAGCATCATGTCGATACTGGCCGCGCCGCCAGACCCCGTCAGCCGCTCGCCCTGCCATTCATAGTCGGCCTGACTGATCTCGAGATGAGGAAATTCCTCGCGGAAGGCCGGCACGCTCTCCCAGTGCAGGGCGACCCGATGACCGGCGAGCACCCCGGCGCGCGCCAGAATGAAGGGGGCGGTATCCAACCCTCCCAACCAGGCGCCGTGGGCTGCCAGGTGCCGAATCACGCCACGCGCCTGGCTGCCGACGCTGACTTCCGGCCCGTAGGATGACACCACCATCAAGCGCGTCTGCGCCCCACTCTGGCCACCCGACTGCGTCTCATTGACCAGAGACGACAAGGCGCCATCGACGTCGATGCGCACGCCATTGCTGGCCACGACAGCCTCGCCATCACTGGACAGCAGGCGCCAGGCGAACAGCGGCCGTCCAAAGCGATTGGCGACCCGTAGCGGTTCCAGCAGGCAGAACAACGTCAACATCGAGAAGCGCGGCACCAACCAGACATTCAGCGTGTGCTCGGCGGCCCCCGGCGCCAGCAGCGGCGGTGAATCCGGGCGCGGATACGGCGCAGAGAGAGGCTCCGGCGCCGTCGCTAGAGGAAGCATGCGGGATTGCGAGGGCCGTTCAGAGTGTTCAGACGGTTTTGACAATTCAGATCGTGCTGACAGTTCAGAGGATTCAACTGGTTCGGGTGGCGGTTCAGACATGTAGCAAATTTCATCAACTTGCGGCCATTTACCTCAACCTTACCCGTGTCAGGCACTTGAGGTAAGTGGCACGGGGTTGAAACCCGAGAACGGCCTAAGCGACGCTAGCCGGCGAAGGCTCGGCCCAGCGCTTGCGGATCCTGCTGAGCAAACAGCTCGCAGCGATCTCGTCCCGAGGCCTTGGCGCGATAAAGCGCCTCATCCGCCTGCTTGAGAATGGTCTCGAAGCTGCAACCCTGGCCGGTGCCTGCAGCAGAGACCCCGATACTGATGGTGACAATACCATGGCGTGAACTTCCCGCATGCGGTAGCGCCAGGTCGCGAACATGGCGGCGAATCTCTTCTGCGCGCGCCAATGCCTGTTGCGGCGTACAGGATGGCAGCAACACCACGAACTCCTCGCCCCCGAAACGCGCCACGATATCGACATCGGGGTGCACGCTTTCAAAGATGGCCGTCGCGATACGCTTGAGACATAGGTCCCCTTTCACGTGACCATAAGGTCGTTGTAGGACTTGAAATGGTCGACATCGATCATGGCCACGCCGTATTGAAGACGGCTGTCAACCTGCTTTCCGAGCAGCGAACTCACGAGACTGTCGAAGTGACGCCGGTTATAGACTTCGGTCAATGGGTCGATCGAGGCCAGGCGTCGGAACTCTTCATTCTTCTCGGTGAACTCCTCGACCCTGAGCTGCTCACGCAGCAACAGCAGGTAGGAAAGGCGCTCGGCCTTTTCGCTGCGCAGATTGGAAATGATCGAAAACAGCGTGATGGACAAAAACACCATCAACGCCATGAAACCCGCCGAGGCATAGGGCGCAGGATGGGCATTGACCAGATACAGCATCACGCCGAAATGGAAGGCCGAAGAGCACAGGGCATACCAGAAGCGCAGCTGAAACAGGACATTGCCCACCAGCACGATAAGGCCAAGTGCGAACAGATCGAGGAAGGAATGTGGCGAGACTGACAACTGGATCAACAGGGCGGTGAAGATCATCGCGAAGCACACCAGCGCAGTCATCAACATCTCACGCAATACCGGCGAAACACCCCGCTTGAGCATATAGATGCAGATCAGGGCGATGGGCGTCATGACCCCGACGCGAATGACGATGGCCTCCGGCATGTGATCGGGACGAAAGCGCCAGTCATTGAGCAGAAACAGCACATAGATACTGATCGCCACCGCGCCCATGCAGGCAAGCTTGTGACTGCGCGCGACATGGATATCGTGCTCGAAGCGCGCTTCTATCTCAGCGGGGAAATGCACTCCCAGACCGCCCTCTTGCTGTATCTGTCTGTCCACCTGCACCATCAGATCATTCATGCACATCCCCTCCCTTGAGGACAGCCAATTAATGATCTCACTCTATACAAGGCGACACGGATCAATAAGCGATCGGGCGCAAACGTGACAATCGTTCACAACCTTGTGAAATGCCTGTCCAAGCTCAATACAACTGCTTGATCTAGCCCAGCGCTCGACTATCAGAGCGGAGTGCCCCCCGACATCCCTCCGCTCACGATATTCCCTGCGCAATCTCAGCGCTTGAGACTCCAGGGAGCGGCGATGCGGAAGAAGCGCAACGTCACTGCCTCATCCACCGGCCGTGTCAGTAGCGACACCAGCACGAAGACCGGCAGGTTGAGCATCAGTCCCCAGAAACCGGCATGCAAGCCTAGAGGATGTGGCCACACGACGGTAAACAGCACCGTGACCACGAAGCCGGCACTGATGCCGCTGATGACACCTGCCGCCGAGGCACGTGGCCAGAAGAACATGCCCAGAAATGCCGGCAATACCTGAGAGGCAAAGCCCAGCCCGATCAAGAGAATCATCACCAGATTGCCCGGCTCCCAGATCGCCAGGGGTGCCACGATCAGGAACATCACCGGGAAGATCAGCCAGCGCGCCAGCTTGCCAGCGCGTTGGTCATCAAGCTTCAGGCCCGGCTGCAGCACATCACGACTCAGGCTCAGGGCTACCGAGTGAATGAAGGGCTCGCTGGAGGACATCGAGGCCGCCAGCGTGCCCGCGCCCAACAGGCCCACCAGCCAGACCGGCATGTTGGCCATCGCGTATTCGAGCACCACGGTGTCGGCGCGCGCAAGCTCCGGCAGGCTGTAGATACCGATGAAGCCGACCACCACCAGCGGCAGGATCACCACATAGTAGGTCGGCAGCCAGCTGGCACTGCGGCGGATGGTGCCGGCGGAGGCGGCGCTCATCCATTGGGTCCATACCGGCGGCATGAAGGACAGCATCGAGACGATGATCGAGGTGGTCCAGAAGCTGAAGCTCATGTCGCCCCCGGCACCGGGCAGACGCAGATACTCCGGATGGCTGGCCTCAAGACGCGTGAACACGCCACTGAAGCCCCATTCGCCGGTGGAGAGATAGGCCGCCCACAGGCCGATTGCCCAGGCAACGACCAGCATCAACACGCCCTGGAAGGCATTGGTGCGCCCGATGGCGCGCTGGCCGCTGACGAACAGATAGACGGCAATCGCGCTGAGCACCAGCAACACGCCAGCCCAGAGCGGAATGCGCCCGCCGCTCATCACCAGCAGAATGTAGGCCGAGCCGATGGTCTGCAGGACCGCATAGGCGATGGAGGCAATCGACATCACCAGCGCCGACAGCGCGCCTAGTAGAGGGCTCTGATAGCGGTCCGCGATCGCGCTTGCCTGGGTGACATGCCCGAACTGCTCGCCGAACTTCCACACCTTGGGGCCGAAGTACCAGGCCACCAGCGCCAGATAGGCCAGATAGATGGCGACATAGAACACCGGCACGCCCTTGCTGTAGGCCCAGCCCGGCGCGCCCATGAAGGTGTAGGCACTGACGCTGCCGGCGGCGATCAACAGATAGAGCGTCACGGGCCCCATCGAGCGCCCGGCGACCCCCCACTGCTCCAGCGTGTCTATGCGCCGGCCGCCCCGCGCGCCGAGACCGATGGCCATGGCGAGGACGACATACCCCAGGGTGACCAGCAAGGGCACGCTGTCATGCACGGACGAAAAGGCATGCGGATCGATCACGCGGCGCCTCCGTCTCTTTCGCCAGCAGACGTTTTCGACAGCGGGTCTGCGCCGTGGCGACGGCGCAACAGGCAATTGCCCAGCAACATCGCGCCACTGCAGGCGAAGATGATCAGGTAACTCCAGATGATCAATGACGGCATGCCCCACAACAGGGTCTGCTGGTTGATCCAGCCGATCACCGGCCAGATGCCCATCACGACCAGCAGCAGGAAGATCACCAGCAGGCTCCAGCCCCGCCAGGTCGAGGGCATGACGAGGCGCGGCAAGGAACAGGGAGTCTCTGCAGTCCGGGCATCAGGTTGAGAGGAAGACGGGGTGTCAGGCGCGGCCAAGACGATCTCCGATGTGAACAGGGAGTGAATGAAAATTCTCGGCGCGCAGTGTAGCCGCTGCGCCCCGCCCTGTGGAGTCACCCTTGTGAATCCCGCTGTTGAGTCGCCCGGTTGAGTCGCCCTGTCGAGCCCCCCTGTTGAATCACGCTGTTGAGTCACCCTGTGGCGCCATCTGGCATGAGATCGAGATGGCGACACAAGCTGACAGAGACAGAGACAGGCGCTGCAAGGATGGGGGGAAAGGACGTCGTCATCGGGAATCTTTCCGAAAACTGCAAAAGTCTTTCATCATTTCGTGCGTTTATCACAAAGGTATCTCACGGCAGACTGCACAGCATCCAAGACCCACCCATTGCTGATGGAGAACTGCCATGCCCCTTGCCCTGCTGGCGCTGACATTGAGCGCCTTTGCCATCGGGACCACCGAGTTCGTGATCGTCGGACTGGTACCCACCATCGCTCAGGACCTGAGCGTCTCTCTGCCTTCCGCTGGCCTGCTGGTCAGCCTGTATGCCGTCGGTGTCGCCATCGGCGCCCCCGTGCTGACCGCCATGACCGGCCGCTTCAATCGCAAGCTGGTACTGCTGGCCCTGATGGCACTGTTCATCGCCGGCAACCTGCTGGCCTGGCAGGCACCCAGCTATAGCTCGCTGATCACGGCGCGCATCCTGACTGGCCTGGCCCACGGGGTCTTCTTCTCCATCGGCTCCACCATCGCGACAAGCCTGGTGAGCAAGGACAAGGAAGCCAGTGCGATCGCCATCATGTTCACCGGCCTGACCGTGGCTCTGGTCACCGGCGTGCCGCTGGGCACCTGGATCGGCCAGCACTTCGGCTGGCGCGCCACCTTCCTTGTAGTCTCGGTCCTCGGCGTACTGGCATTGATTGGCAGCGCCATCCTGGTGCCCAACAATCTCAAGAAGAGCGTACCCGCCACCTTCGCCCAACAGCTCAAGGTTCTGACCCATCCGCGCCTGCTGCTGGTCTACCTGATCACCATTCTCGGCTACGGCGGCACCTTCACGGCCTTCACCTACCTGGCCCCGCTGCTGCAGGACGTCAGTGGCTTCAATGAAGGCGCCATCAGTCTGATCATGCTGGTCTACGGTATCTCGGTCGCCATCGGCAACATCCAGGGCGGCAAGCTGGCTGACCGCATGGGCCCGATTCGCGCCCTGACCCTGATCTTCGGTGGCCTGATCGTCATCCTCGGCGTGCTGACCTTCACTGCCGCCAACCCGATCACCGCCGTGATCACCATCCTGATCTGGGGTGCCTTCGCCTTCGGCAACGTGCCGGGCCTGCAGGTCTACGTCGTGCAGCAGGCCGAACGCTTCGTGCCGCAGGCCGTTGACGTGGCCTCCGGCCTCAACATCGCCGCCTTCAACATCGGCATCGCACTGGGCTCCATCGTCGGTGGCCAGGTGGTCTCCGGGATGGCACTGACCGACACCGCCTGGATCGGCGCGCTGATCGTCACCGCCGCCCTGCTGCTGACCCTGCTGGCCGGCCGCCTCGACAAGCGTCACGCGTCTTCCATCGCGACCGCCTGATCCGCCGCGAAGCCTCCCGCCATCACGACGTGCCCCCGATTCCGACAGCTCAGCCTGCTGGTTCGGGGGCACCGTCGTCTACCCACCTGCTTGCTGAAGGAGTCCATCATGATCTCCCCGACCCGCCCGCTGGATCGTCTCACTCAAGGCCCCTGACCCTGGGCGTCGAACTGCCCCTCGACAATGACTGGGTCCGCACTGACAGAGCCCCCTCCACGCCCTTCGGCGTGCCTGACATGGCCCATGCCGAGCTGATCGGCCAGGTCGACAGGCTCGGCTTCCGCGCCGCCTGGTTGCGTGACGTGCCGCTGTTCGACCCCGCCTTCGGCGATGCCGGTCAGGTCTTCGAGCTGTTCACCCACCTGGGCTATCTGGCCAGTCACACAGACAACCTGCTGCTGGGCACTGCCGCCGCGGTGCTGCCGCTGCGCCAGCCGTGGCTGGTGAGAAAGGCCGCCGCCAGCGTGCAGGCCCTGAGCGAAGACCGCCTGCTGCTGGGCGTCGCCAGTGGCGACCGACCGGCGGAATACCCGCTGTTCGGCGAAGAGTTCGCGACCCGTGGTGCCGCCTTCCGTCATGCGGTGGATGTCATCAAGGGCCAGGCGGACGACGCCCTGAGCGAAGGTCAGGCCATCCTGCCTGCCGCGACGCGTCCGCCGCTGTTGAGTGCCGGGCTCTCCCAGCAGACGCCCGAGTGGATCGGTCGCGAGATGGACGGCTGGCTGGCCTACCCGGGCACGCCGGAGGACCACATCCGTCGCGTGGCGCTCTGGCGTCAGGTCGCCGGTGATAAACCTTACGTCAGTTTCATCCACCTCAATCTGGAAGAAGACCCGCACGCCCCGGTGCGTCGTCATCGCTTCGGGTTGTCGAGTGGCCGCCTTGCCCTCATGGAAGAACTGTCGGCCATGCAGGATGCCGGGGTGAATCACATCGGCTTCCACCTGCGTCGCAATCGCCGCCCGCTCACGGAAACCCTCGAGGAACTGGGGCGTGAGGTGCTGCCGCACTTCTCATGAGGGCGCAAGGGTTGCACTGACCTGCCCGGCTGACTGAGCGCACTGGTAAGCCGGGCGGGTCGCGCGACCTGCCCCCGCCATGGCGGAAAGGATTCACCGTTCACGCTGCAAGGAGATCCCATGTCAGATTCCACAGAGACCACCACCCAGCAAGACATCAGTCACAGCGCCACCCGGGCACCCGCCTGGGTATGGCAAGGCTCGGGCGAGCCTGAGGCGCTCGAGCAGTCAGAGGTGGACATCGGCGCCCCGGGAGACGACGAGGTACTGGTCGCCACGCGTGCCATCGGCCTCAATCCCGTCGACTGGAAGTTCATGGC
>NZ_CFDJES010000126.1:0-1906 GCF_983723665.1 Cobetia sp.
GTGACGGCAGGGGCCCAGACACAGGAAAGCCCCGAACGAATGTCGGGGCTTTCCTGTGTCTCGTGCATCCAGTCGGCGGCTCACGCCTGTTGTGGAACGCTCTTCACGCGTCGATAGAGGCTGTTGCTGGCGAGGGAGGGGGCGAGGAGTGCGATGCGGGTGTTCTGGATCGCGAGTTCCTGGCGCAGGGTAAACCACATGCCGACGTATTCATGGCAATCCTGGCAGTGCACCAGGTGGTCGGCCGATGGGGTGTGGTACTGATACTCCATCTTCAGGCCGGAGCATGCCGGACAACACAGTGCGGCTTGAGCTTTCCCTTCCATGTCTCCTCTCCTTCTCAGCAATTGACTGAATCTGGTGAGGTGCAGCGTAGTGGTCTCTTTCCTTGAGTTCGCAAACCTGCCAGTCATCAAGGCCCGTGAATCAATCGTTCAGACTCATGGATCTTGCTGGCCGGGGAGTGAAGCTTCCCATGCTTGCGCGTCATCCTCTGACAGGGCCTGTCCCTGGCTGCACTTCCTGTGCACTTGGCCCGTCACTACGCTGAACCTGCCGCTCTTCCTGAGCAGCGATCGGGCGCTACTGACCCGCAAGAATCTTGTACACCTTTCAGAAACTGACTGAATTCGGTGTCATTCAGCGTAGTGCTCTCTTTCCCTGAGCTCGCAGGCTTGCCAGTCATGAAGATTCGTAAACCTACCCGCTCAGGCTTACGAATCTTCCTGGCTAAGGAGCGAAGTCCCCAAGCCTGCGCGTCATCCTTTGACAGGGCCTGTCCCTGGCTGCACTTCCTGTGCACTTGGCCTGTCACTACGCTGAACCTGCCGCTCTTCCTGAGCAGCGGTAGAGACGTTACTGGTTATCATAAACTTGTACAACTCCTAATTTGTTGCACAAGTTTTCAAATGTGTAAAATTCTGTACTTTATTATGTTCTCATATAAATCCATGCACGACGGCCGCCTTCGAGGGCGGACTGTCCAGTTCGTGTGACACCCATCCTGAGGGGCATATCCAGGTCGTCCATATGGCCTGCTGCCGCATCAGCATGGCGCTTGATACACTCGACTGCGTCTGCCTGAAGACTTGGTGGGAGTCGTATGTGCCCGATGCTCTCATCCCTTGAGCAGCGCCTGATGGGGAGGGCGGGCCCCATCGCGAGCGCCGGGCTACTGTCAGGTGATCCCCCAGGTGTATGTCCGAGGCCGGCGCAGTGTCGCTTTCACCAATTGACTGGAACATGGAATGACCCTCATGCATTGGATGCCGCTGAATCTGTGGTTGTCACTGGTTGCGCTATGCGCGATGGGGGCGATGTCGCCCGGACCGAGTCTGGCGATGGTGCTGCGCCATACCCTGGGCGGCGGCAGGAGTGCGGGGATCGCCGCCGGTATCAGTCATGCGCTGGGAGTCGGGTTGTATGCCGCGCTGACTGCCTGGGGGCTCGGCGCCTTGATTGTTCATTACCCGGGGGTCTTCCAGGCGATCATGCTGCTGGGGGCAGTCTATCTGGCCTGGTTGGGGTTCAAGGCACTGCGGGCGGGTCGCGGTGGAGCGCTGGAGGCGCAGGCCGTCACGACGTCTCGCTCCATGGCGATACGCGATGGTTTCATGGTGGCGCTGGCCAACCCCAAGTTGATCCTGTTCTTCGTGGCGCTGCTCAGTCAGTTGATCACGCCGGAGATGAGCGAGATGGGCAAGTGGCTGGTCGTCGTGACGGCCATGGGCATCGACGGGCTCTGGTATGTGCTGGTGGCACTGGTGCTGTCGCACTCGCGGGTGCTGCCCTGGTTGCAGGCGCGTGCGATGTGGATCAATCGACTGACGGGCGTGGTGTTGCTGGGGCTGGCGTTGCGGGTGGTCTGGGGGCTTTGAGACAGCCTGTCAGCCCAGTGAGGATCTGG
>NZ_CFDJES010000126.1:2006-8082 GCF_983723665.1 Cobetia sp.
GTCAGCGGCGCGTCAGAGGAAATCGCCAGTTGCTCGATTCTGTGCATCTGCATGCGCTCTTGCGTGACTTGCATGCTGTGCAATTCGACCGTGGCGGCCATCGGCGTGCTGGCGCCTGTCAGCACGGCATCGCCCTTTGCGATCGAGAGTGTCAGGTAGGCGGCCCCGGTCGTGGCACCCGGTGGCGTCGGTAGCGCAAAGGCTTGCTCGACATGAGGGATGGCGGACAGGGGCTCCTGCGCCGAGGCGTGAATGGTGGCAAGGGAGAGTAGGGCTAGCGTCGCCAGCCATCTGCTGGCGGTGGTGGCGATGGTACGAAGGGCGGTCAGGCCAGCCGATATCTGTCCGGCGCGTCGCGGCGCGCCATGTCCCTGGCGAGGTTGCCTCATGCTGTGCGCATCTCCTGTCTGGGTGTGTAAAGAGAATGACCAAGGGAGCGGTCCATGATGCCAGTGTGGTGTTTTCTGACGTCGATGGCCTCTAGTGTAGAGGCTAGTGCAGAGACTATTGCAGAGGGTTCTGTTTTAGGTGGTTTGCACGAATGCGAGCGTCACCTGTTGCCCGGGTGTGAAGGCAGGTGTCCGGGCCGCAGTTGAAGGCAGCTTCGTCGCATTCTGCTACCGTGGGACGCATTGGTCGATGCCATCCGGCGGTGTTGGTCGTCGCGGATGGCTATCGAAGTGATTCAAGGACAGGCAAGGAACAGGGAACGGTGATCCAGGACGAAATCATTCAGCTGGTCGATGCGCAGAATCGCCCTTGTGGCACGGCACCGCGTCGCTTGATGCGACGCTACCGTTATTGGCACCGTGCCACCTATGCCTTCGTGCTCAATGGCCGCGGTGAGCTGTGTATCCAGAAGCGTACCCTGAGCAAGGAAGTGTTCCCCGGCTATTTCGATCTCGCCAGTGGGGGCGTTGTCGGGGCCGGTGAGGCCGTGCAGGTGGCTGCCCGTCGCGAGCTGGAGGAAGAGATTGGCGTGCGCGGTGCGCCGCTCAAGCATTGTTTCGATTTCTGCTACACCGACGCGACCAACCATGTCTTCGGCAGTGCATATCTGGTGCATTACGATGGCCCGCTGACGCTGCAGGCCGAAGAAGTGGCAGATGCCTTCTGGGTCACGCCTGCCGATGCGCTTGCGTTGCATCCTTCAACGCCTGATAGCCGTATGGCCCTTGAGCGCCTGATTCGTGAAGGCTTTCTGAGTGAGAGCCTGAGCTGATGATCTTCGCTTTTCCTTGTCGAGCCTGCGCAGCAACGCCGCTGGCCCTGCGTCATCTGGCATGTGCTGCCCATCGTGATGGCCGCATCTCCTCCTCCCCACTTTGTTCTGGAGTCTTTGCATGAATGCCAAGGTATCGCCACAGCAGCTGGAAGAGGTGGAAGCCGCATTGTCGACCGTGCTGGCGGGCAAGCCGCGCCAGATCCGTCTGGCGCTCTGTTGTCTACTGTGTCGTGGTCATGTCCTGATCGAGGACTTGCCGGGGCTGGGCAAGACGACGCTCGCCCAGGGGCTGGCGCGTCTGATCGGAGCGGACATGCAGCGGGTGCAGTTCACCAGCGATCTATTGCCCGCTGACATTCTCGGCGTGTCGGTATTCGACCCGCGTGAGGGCAACTTCCGCTTCCATCCCGGCCCGGTGTTCCACTCGCTGGTGCTGGCGGATGAGATCAACCGTGCCACGCCCAAGACGCAGAGCGCGTTGCTGGAGGCGATGGAAGAGCGTCAGGTCACGGTGGAGGGCGAGACCCGTCGCCTGCCAGAACCGTTCTTCGTGATCGCGACCCAGAATCCGCTCCAGCAATCCGGCACCTTCCCGCTGCCGGAATCCCAGCTGGACCGCTTCCTGATGCGGCTGTCATTGGGCTACCCGGAACCCGCTGCCGAGCGCGAGATTCTCAGGGGCAATGCCGGGCGTCAGCATATCGAGGCGCTGCGACCCTTGTTGCCCGTCTCGGTGCTCAAGGAGTGGCAGGCCGCCGTGGACCGTGTGCGTCTGTCGGACCCGCTGCTGGATTATCTGCAGGCGCTGGTGGCGGCGACGCGCAGCTCGCCGGAAGTGGCCTATGGTCTCTCGACGCGCGGGGTGCTGGCGCTGGCCAGTGCTGCGCGTGGCTGGGCACTGCTGGCAGGACGTGACTATGTGCTGCCGGAGGATGTGCAAGCGGTCTGGGCGCCCGTCGTGGGGCACCGCCTCAGCGAAGGCAGTGTTGCCGAAGGTGAAGCCGTAGCGCGCCATCTGCTCGGGCAGGTGGCGGTGGTGCCTGCATGACCCAGGTGGCGAAGCCCGGCGCATGGACGCGCGTGAAAGCCCGCATGCTGCGCAAGATGTCGATTGGCGGAGGCGAGGCGCTTCATCACGCGCGCTTGATGATCTTGCCGACGCCCTTCGGGCTGTTCTGGGCGGTGCTGGTGATCCTGCTGCTGCTGTTGGGGATCAATTACGAGAACTCGCTGGCGCATGGCCTGTCCTTCTGGCTGTTCGCCGTGGCAGTGGTCAGCATCTTTCGCAGCTGGCGCAATCTGGCGGGCGTGCGAGTGCAGCTGATCGCCGATGGTGAGGCATTTGCGGGCAATACGTTGCGCGTCATGGTGCGCCTCACCGGTCGGGCTCGCTCACATGCCATCGATGTGCGACTGGGAGAGGCGCGCCAGCGACTCGAGATCCATGACGGCGAAGGCAGTGCGCCGCTGGAGCTGGCGGCCTTTCAGCGTGGCCAGTTCTCATTGCCGACGCTGACGCTGGAGTCGCGCTGGCCGTTGGGACTGGTGCGCCTGTGGGCCTGGGTCGCGATCGACACGCCGGTCCTCGTCTATCCACAGCCAGAGCTTCCCTCCACCCCGCAGGGCAGTCGTCGTACGCTCGAGCAGATAGAGCAGGGCGATTTCGCCGGTCTGCGCCGCTATGTCCCGGGCGACGCGCCAGCGCATATTGCCTGGAAGCACTGGGGGCGTAGCGGAGAGTTGGTCACCAAGCGCTTCGAGACGCCTGCGCGTCCCTCGCTGTGGCTGGATTACGAGGCCTGTCGTGGCGACATGGAGCAGCGGCTCTCGGAGCTCACGGCGCGGGTGCTGGCGGCGGAAGGCGCCCAGGCGACCTATGGTCTGCGACTGCCGGGCCAGACATTGGCCATCGCCAGCGGCGGGGCGCATCGTCGTCGAGTGCTTGAGGCGCTGACGCTGTTCGGCGGCGAGCACAGGTTGCCATGGTCCGCCCAGCTGGCGGCCAGTGAGGCCGCCGAGCGAGCTGGCGCGAGTCGTCCCTTGAGTCAGGAGGGCAGCGCATGAGCCTGTCGACAGCCAACGCCTCCCCGGGACGCGCCTCCCTGGGCCGCTCCTCAAAGGACGAGCTTTCCCGTGGCGCATCTTCTACTTCCTCCAGCGCCAGACGACGCTGGTGGCAGCGCAAACCGCTGACGCCTGATCAGGCGCTGGGCTGGCTTGAGCTGCGCCACTTGTTCATCGGCCAGTGTCTGGTGCTGGCGCTGCATGTGCTGTGGATGCCGGTATGGCTTGCCCTGCCGGCCTTGCTGGCGGCGTTGTGGCGCTTTCAGCAACTCCGGGCGCGAGTTCCGCGCGCTGGCATCCTGTTGCGGCTGGCGGCGGTAGCAATGGTCGCGGCGGGCCTGTTTCTCGAATATGGCCAGATGCTGCGCCTGGAGGCGATGATCGGCCTGCTGGTCGGCATCTATCTGCTCAAGCTGCTGGAGACGGACAGCCTGCGCGATGGTCGCGTGGTCTGCGGGCTGGGTTTCGTGGTGCTGGCGGCGGCCTTCCTGCATGACCAGGGGCCCTTGATGGCGGCGGCTTCGGTCATGGCCGCGGCGTGGCTGGTCGGCGGGCTGGTGTTGATCGCCGGTGCACGCGAACGTCGTGAGGCCATGCGGGAGACGGCCTGGCTGATGGGGCTGTCCCTGCCGCTGATGCTGGGCTTGTTCGTGCTCTTTCCCCGCTTGCCGCCGCTGTGGAACGTGCCGCAGCTCAACGAGGCCACCACGGGGCTTACCGACAGTGTCTCTCCCGGCGATATCGCCGCCCTGGGTCGCAGTGATGCCCTGGCGTTTCGGGCACGTTTCGACAACGGACTGCCTGCGGCCTCCCAGCGCTACTGGCGTGTGTATACCCTGAGTCTGTTTGATGGCGTGCGCTGGTCGCGCGCCACGCCGGAGCGTCTTCAGGAGGCACTGGGCGGGCCGGCCGAGCGCTATGTTCAGCGCGGGACGCGTAGGGAGGGGGAAGTCGCCCGTCATCGCTATGAGCTGCTGCTGGAGCCGGACCCGCGCCCCTGGCGGCCGAGCCTCGGCGCGCCACTGACGACCAGCCGTGAGGCCCGCTACCTGATCGACGGCACCCTTGAGGGGCTGGCGTCACTCAATACCCGCGAGCTGTTGGAGATGTCTTCCTCCGGCGCGCCACCGACAACGGCTCCGCAATGGATGCAGCGCCTTGATCAGCTGTTGCCCGATGATGGCAACCCGCGTGCCCGTGAATTCGCTCGCGATCTGATGCGGGAGTCGGGGGGAGATCCTCAGGTCTTCCTGCAGCGCCTTTTCCAGTATTTCAATCGCCAGCCTTTCCACTACACCCTGACGCCACCGCGCCTCGAGGGGCTCAGCCGTGTCGATGATTTCCTGTTCGACAGCTTGCGGGGCTATTGCACCCATTACGCCTCTACCAGCGTTTTTCTGGCGCGCGCTGCCGGACTGCCGGCGCGTATGGTCGCGGGTTATCTGGGCGGCGAGGCACAAGGCGATGGCATCGGTGGGCCGCAGGAATTGAGTATCCGTCAGTATGACGCTCACGCCTGGGTCGAGGTGTTCCATGCCGGCCGCTGGCATCGATTTGATCCCACCGCGGCGGTGGCTCCCGAGCGAATCTCGCAGGGGGCGCTGAGCCTGCAGGGGCAGCCGGGCTTCATGGCCGATGCTGGCTTGCGCGCCTTCACGCTGAATAATTCATTGCTCAGTGATCTGAGACGGCAGTGGGAGCGTTTCGAATACCGCTGGCAACGCAGCGTGGTGGGGTTCCGTCTCGACGAGCAGCGAAATCTCTGGAAGCGACTGTTTGGTGACTTCCGCTGGGAATGGCTTGTCTGGGGTGTGCTCGGGTTGCTGGCCAGTGTGGTGCTGGCAGGCGTGGCACTGGTGTTGTGGTCGGGTCGTGAGGTGTCAGCGCACGCAGGTGTGCGAGCCTACCGCAGATTGGTGAAGCGGCTGGAGCGTACGGGCCATGGCCCCCACGTGGGCGAGGCTCCCGGCAGCCACTTGCGCCGTATTGCCCAACAGCAGCCGCAGAATGTAAGAGTATTGTTACATTTGGCAGATTTGATTGAACAATGGCTATACAGCGATGCTACGGTATTAGCGAGTTCTCATGGTGAAGCATCATCCTTGCGTAGTGTTCGGCGCCAGTGGTCTGTGCAGTCTCGCAAGATTCGCTAAATCACAATGATGACTTTTATGAGTGTTACTTATTGATTTAAAGAGGTTTTTCCGCATTAGATATCTCATCCTTGCAGCGCGATAGCGCTACTGAAAATTGCTAGGTTGCGGTAAGTGTTGTTGTGTATCAAAATGTAACTATCCGTTCTTGTCTATCATGCCATCGCTCCCCCTTCGCAGCATGATGCAGCACCTTTCCCCAGTAGGAGTATGTCCCCATGGTCCAGGTCATCCGCACAGAAGGCACAGTACTTGTTGTTTCCTCCTCCAGCGAGGCGCAGCGTGTCGTCAATGGAATGACGCTTGAACCAACAGCCACTCTGGTCGCACCGCAGGGCGCGATCGTGGTGCTGGAAGACGGCACCCAGCTTGTGGTGCCGCAGGGGGCGCCGATCGGCGTTGAGGTGTTGCTGGCCGAGTCGCGTGGGGAAGCGCCTGTTGACCCGGCAGTGGAAGCGTTGCGCGAAGCGATCGCTCGTGGCGAAGACCCGACCGCGATTCAGGAAGCTCCCGCAGCCGGTGAGAGTGGCGGTGCGCCGGGCAGCAGTCGTAGCGGTTTCCTGGATGCCTCGGGGGTGGGGCGCGAAGGGCGTGTCGAACGGACCTCCTATGAATATGAGGGCGGCTTTACCGA
>NZ_CFDJES010000127.1:0-3847 GCF_983723665.1 Cobetia sp.
CATCAAGCGGCTTGATTGGTATCCTGTGCGTCCCCAAGTGATCATCAGGGGATCGAAGCTGGCGGTCAGGTCATTGATCAATTATTGCCAGCCGCCCATCAGTGACGCCAGCCAGGTGCGACGTCATATGCAACAGCACAGGGAGACAAGCATGAGCAGCCAGACCCGCCGTGAACGCGACAGCATGGGTGAACTCGAAGTGCCGGCCAGCGCACTCTATGGCGCCCAGACTCAGCGAGCGGTCGACAACTTCCCCGTCAGCGGCCAGCCGTTGCCTGCTGCCTTCATTCGCGCCGTGGCGCGTATCAAGCTGGCCGCGGCCGAGGTCAACCGTGACCTGGAGCTGCTGGATGACGTGCGTGCCGAGGCGATCATCAAGGCGGCGCGTCAGATCATCGACGGCGAGCATGCCGATCAATTCCCGGTCGATGTCTTCCAGACCGGTTCCGGCACCTCGACCAACATGAACGTCAACGAGGTGCTGACGCAGCTTGCCAATCAGCATCTGGGCGACAAGGACGTGAGCGTCGGCGCCAACGACCACGTCAACATGGGCCAGTCGAGCAATGATGTCATCCCGACGGCCATTCATCTGTCCGCCGTCATCGCTGTCTCGGACACCCTGTTGCCGGCGCTGCGCCATCTGCATGAGGTGATCTCCCACAAGGCCTCTGAGGTGGACGACGTCGTCAAGACCGGTCGCACTCACCTGATGGATGCGATGCCGATTCGCATGAGTCAGGAGCTGGGTGCCTGGCAGGCGCAGGTCGGGCAGGCCATCGAGCGCATCGAGCAGGTGCTGCCGCGCCTCGAGCGCCTCGCCCAGGGCGGCACCGCCGTCGGCAGTGGCATCAACGCGCATCCGGAATTCGCCGAGCGCATCGCCGACCGCCTCTCGCACCAGACCGGCCATGCCTTCCGTCCCGCCGAGAGCTTCTTCGCGGCGCTGTCCTCCCAGGATACGGCAGTCGAGCTCTCCGGCCATCTGCGTACCTACGCCGTGGCGATGATGAAGATCAGCAACGACCTGCGCTGGATGAATTCCGGCCCGCTGGCAGGGCTGGGCGAGATCGAGCTTGAGGCTCTGCAGCCGGGCAGCTCCATCATGCCGGGCAAGGTCAATCCGGTGATTCCCGAGGCGGCCGCTCAGGTGGCGGCGCAGGTGATGGGCAATGACGCCACCATCGGCATCGCCGGGCAGAGCGGCAACTTCCAGCTCAATGTCATGCTGCCGCTGATCGCCAACAACCTGCTGTCCTCGATCACGCTGAGTGCCAATGTCAGCCGCCTGCTGGCGGACAAGGCCATTGCCACCTTCAACGTGCGTCAGGACAACATCGAGGCACCGCTGGCCAAGAACCCGATTCTGGTCACGGCGCTCAATCCGGTGATCGGTTACAACGAGGCGGCGCGAGTGGCCAAGGTGGCCTATCAGGCCGGGCGTCCGATTCTGGATGTGGCCGAGGAAGAGACTGAACTGTCACGCGAGGAGCTGGAGCGTCTGCTCGATCCGGCCAAGCTGACGGCGGGCGGTATCCAGTAAGTCGTCAATACATGACCTAAAATCCCGCCTGTCCCTGAACGAAAAGCCCGCCCATCCTGCAAGGAGGGGCGGGCTTTTTCGCTGCTGGCTCAGCCGGTTTTCATCAGGCGGCGCGTGCCAGCAGGCGTTCCTTGAGGTAGTCGCCGATGCGCGTCTTCTGCTCATCGCTCAGGCGCAGCGTCAGCTTGGTGCGGCGCCAGACGACATCCTGCACCTCACGCGCCCATTCGTGCTCGACCAGGTAGTCGATCTCGGCGGCGCTCAGGCCGGCGCCGAAGTCCTCGCCCAGCTCCGCCTCGCTCTTCTTGCCGTCGAGGAAGTGCAGGCACAGGCTGCCGTAGCTTGAGGCGAAGCGTCGGGCGCGTGCTTCGCCGAGGAACGGGTAGTCGCGCTGCAGCTGGCGGGTGAAGGCTGCGCGGCTCTCGATATCGCCACCGGGCAGGGCCTTCTCGTGGGTCCACGGCTCGCCCATGCTCGGCAGCAGCGGCTTGAGGTCTTCGAGTGCCGATTCGGCCAGCTTGCGATAGGTGGTGATCTTGCCGCCGAAGATGGACAGCATCGGTGCGCCGCTGTCATCCAGATGCAGGGTGTAATCACGCGTCATCGCGGACGGGTCTGCCGACTCGTCGTCGCACAGCGGGCGCACGCCGGAGAAGGTCGAGACCACGTCATCGCGGCTCAGCTTGCGCTTGAAGTGATGGTTGACCACCTCGAGCATGTAGTCGGTCTCATCGCTGGAGCAGGCCACCTCGGAGGGGTCGCCCTTGTAGCGCACGTCAGTGGTGCCGATCAGGCTGAAGTCTTCCTGATAGGGCAGCACGAAGACGATGCGCTTGTCCTTGTTCTGCAGGATGAAGGCGCGGTCATCGGTGTTGATGCGCGGCACGATCAGGTGGCTGCCCTGGATCATGCGGATGCCATAGCGCGGCGTGCGTTCGGTGGCGCCCTTGATGAAGGACTCCACCCACGGGCCTGCCGCATTCACCAAGGTGCGTGCGCGGCGGATGAAGGTCTCGCCGCTGCTGACATCTTCAAGCGTCAGCTCCCAGTGGCCCTCGACATCACGGGCGCCGACACAGCGGGTGCCCGTCATGATCTCGGCGCCTTGCTCGCGCGCCTGCAGCGCATTGGTGATGACCAGACGGGCATCATCGACCCAGCAATCCGAGTATTCGAAGCCTTGGTTGATCTCGCTGACCAGCGGGCTCTGCTCGCCGAACTTGAGGCCCTTGGAGGCTGGCAGGGTCTCGCGCTTGCCGATGTGGTCATACAGGAACAGACCCGCGCGAATCATCCACGCCGGACGCAGATGCGGCTGGTGCGGCAGGATGAAGCGCAGCGGCCAGATGATATGCGGCGCCTTCTTGAGCAGTACCTCACGCTCCTGCAGGGCTTCGCGCACCAGACGGAACTCGTAGTGCTCCAGATAGCGCAGGCCGCCGTGGATCAGCTTGCTGCTGGCGGAGGAGGTCGCACTGGCGAGGTCGTTCTGCTCGCACAGGGCCACGCTCAGGCCACGGCCGCTGGCATCGTTGGCGATACCGGCGCCATTGATGCCGCCGCCGATGATGAAGAGGTCAAGAAGTGCATCGTTGTCGCGGGACATGGGCTGCTCCTGCTCGTGCCCGGCGCTACCGGGTGGGGCGAATGAGTCTGCACCGGCAAGGTGCGCGATAATAGGTTTTCGAAAGTGAACATAGCTTAGCAAGATTCGAACATCAAGGGGATTCTTCTGCGCTGATGGCTTTCGAAAGTGATCATTTGGGCGAGTATCTGGCAACTGAGGATTGCCTGATATTCAACCTGTTGTCTTGCCGGTGTTTTTTCTCAGTCTCTGATCATGGCGTGACATTTTCATGAAGCGCCTGGCTGTCATGTTGCCGTGCGGGCGGCGCAGACGATGCCCGCAGTGACTGATCAAGCGTCATGACACGATATACGGAGACGAAGCGGTGCCGCTGGGCATCGCACAGTCAGCAGCTGGGTAGCTTTCGTGATCTGCGAGGTTCATTGGTGCAAAGGGGGCAAAAGGGGGAAAAGGGGCGAGGGGGAAGAAGTAAAGGGGGCGAGGGATAAGGGATGAGAGCCGGGCCAGGCTGCACGTCGGCTTATTGCCTGGCCCTTGATTGCGCGATGACCGGATTGCGCGATGACTAGTTGGTGAAGCGACTAGTGGGTTGGGTGACGCGTCATCGAGCTCAAGCGTCGCCAGTCTCGCCCGGCGACTCGTCACCGGCGACATGCAGCGTGACCTCGTGCTGACGCATCAGGGTCAGGATGCTTTCCGGGGGCTGGATATCGGTG
>NZ_CFDJES010000127.1:3947-7841 GCF_983723665.1 Cobetia sp.
GACCTCGTGCTGACGCATCAGGGTCAGGATGCTTTCCGGGGGCTGGATATCGGTGAAGAGCGCATCGAGCTGACTCAGGTTGCCCTGGCGCACGACCGCATTGCGCTGGAACTTGGAGTGATCCGCGATCAGGAAGACTTGGCGTGAGTTGTGGATGATCGCCTGGGCGACACGCACTTCCTGATAGTCGAATTCCAGCAGCGAGCCATCTTCATCGATGCCGCTGATGCCAATGATCCCGAAGTCGACCTTGAACTGGTTGATGAAGTCGATGGTTGCCTCGCCGATGATGCCGCCATCGCGGGAACGCACCATGCCGCCGGCCACGATGACATTGAAATCCTCCTTGTGCTGGAGGATGGCCGCCACGTTCAGGTTGTTGGTGATGACCTCAAGCCCGTGGTGATCACACAGCGCCTCGGCCACCATCTCGTTGCTGGTGCCGATGTTGATGAACAGCGAGGCGTGGTCAGGAATCTGCCTGGCCAGGGCGGCCGCCATGCGCCGCTTGGCGCCCAGGTTCAATGTCTTGCGGGTGCTGTAGGCGGTGCTGACGGTACTGGACTCAAGCCCCGCGCCCCCGTGCACGCGCTTGAGCGCGCCGGCCTCGGACAGCTGATTGAGGTCGCGACGAATGGTCTGCGGCGTGACCTCGAAGTGACTGGCCAGCTGCTCGATGGAGGCATATCCCTGACGCGTGATCAGTTCGACAATGGCGCGATGGCGCTTTGGCTGCATCATCCTGCTCTCTTGTTGTCAGCGGCTTGCGAAACGTGAGTTCACTTCATGTCAGCAAGTGCGCATCACGGTTGCCGTTGGGGAGTGGGGTCGTCCAGTGAGGGTACATCCTAATCCAACAGGGGGGCGTCAGTGCAATTTGACGAATGGCGTCAAGGTGTTGCGAAGCTGCAACAGGCCATGTCGGCGCAATGGACATGAGACCAAGGTACAATGATATTGATTGGTAATACGTTTGTGATAGCGCGCATTTGGCGCTAACGTTTGCAGCGATATTCGAAGACGAACATTTCGTGTTCGGTTGTGATGGTTCAAGAGGAAGTGTTCTCGCTGCGCCTGCCAAGCGCGAAGAGGACAAAGCCAACCCGCTTTCTCCTGTCGCCCTCACATGATACCCGAGCCAATATAGTGAAGTACCGCAGTCTCCGCTGACGTGTACTCTCAGAAGCAGCCTCGAAGCCAAGGACAGTCATAATGTCTAGCCCCAAGCCAGAGAAAGACTCTCGCGTCGATGGACCCACGCGCATTCTCGCGATCGACCAGGGTACCACCAGCTCCCGCGCCATCCTGTTCGATCGTGAAGGGACGGTGACAGGTCTGGCCCAGGAAGAATTCCCGCAGCATTTCCCGGACAGCGGGTGGGTCGAGCACAACGTCGATGATATCTGGGGGTCGGTGAAGCGCACCGTGCGTCAGTCGCTGATCAACACCAATGTCGGCGCCGAGCAGGTGGCCGCCATCGGGATCACCAACCAGCGTGAGACCACCATCGTCTGGGACCGCAAGACCGGCGTGCCGGTCTACAACGCCATCGTCTGGCAGGACCGTCGCACCCACGAGTACTGTCGTGAGCTTTCCGATGCCGGTCATGGTGACATGATCCAGCAGAAGACCGGTCTGCTGATCGACCCGTATTTCTCCGCGACCAAGCTGCGCTGGATTCTCGAGAATGTCGAAGGCGTTCGCGCACGCGCCGAGAAGGGCGAGCTGGCCTTCGGTACCGTCGACAGCTATCTGATCTGGAAGCTGACCGCCGGCAAGCGTCACGTCACCGATGCCACCAACGCCTCGCGTACCTGTCTCTTCAACATCGTCGATCAGTGCTGGGACAGCGAGCTGCTGGAGCTGTTCGGTATCCCGGAAAGCCTGCTGCCGCAAGTGCTGGATTCCAGTGATGATTTCGGCACCACCGATCCGCAGCTGTTCGGTGCGGCGATGCCGATTCGCGGCGTGGCCGGCGATCAGCAGGCGGCGCTGGTCGGCCAGGCCTGTTTCACGCCCGGCATGAGCAAGAGCACCTACGGCACCGGCTGCTTCATGATCATGAACACCGGCGAGAAGATGGAGCTGTCCCGCAATCGTCTGCTGACCACGGTGGGTTATCGCCTCAATGGCAAGCCGACCTATGCCATGGAAGGCAGCATCTTCGTGGCGGGCGCTACCGTGCAGTGGCTGCGTGATGGCCTGAAGCTGTTTTCCGATGCCTCCGAGACCGAACCGCTGGCGCGTGCGGCCAAGGCCGACCACGGCGTCTACATGGTGCCGGCCTTCACTGGCCTGGGAGCACCGCACTGGGACCCGCAGGCGCGTGGGGCGATTCTGGGGCTGACCCGTGGCACCGGCATCACCGATATCGTGGCGGCCGGCCTGCAGTCGGTGTGCTATCAGACGCGTGACCTGCAGGAGTGCATGCTGGATGACGTGGCCATCAACTGCGCGAATCTGCGCGTGGATGGCGGCATGGTCAGCAACAACTGGGTGATGCAGTTCCTGTCTGACATGCTGGGCGTGAAGGTGGATCGTCCGCGCGTGCTGGAAACCACGGCGCTGGGCGTCGCGTATCTGGCCGGCCTGCATATCGGCTGGTATGAAAGCCTGGATGAGATCAGCGAGCTGTGGCATTGCGAGCGTACCTTCGCGCCGGAAATGGCGGAAGAGCAGCGTGAGCGCCTCTACGCCGGCTGGCTGGAAGCGGTGGAAAGAGTGAAAAGCGACGGAGGCCACTGAGCATGTGGACCGATGTCATGACAGGCGAGTTTCTCGGCTGTCTGTTCCTTATCCTGTTCGGCGGTGGCGTGGTCGCCAATGTGGTGTTGTCTGACACCAAGGGCAATGGTTCCGGCTGGATCGTGATCACCACCGGCTGGGGCTTTGCCGTGATGATCGGCGTATTCGTGGCCGTCTCGACCGGTTCGCCCCAGGCGGACCTCAATCCGGCGGTGACGCTGGCCAAGTATCTGCTCGGGGTGCATGCCACCCTCATGGATGTGGCGCGGCATGTCATCGCGCAGATGCTGGGTTGTTTCGCCGGTGCCGTGATGGTGTGGCTGGCCTATCTGCCGCACTGGAAGCGCACCAGCGATGCTGGCCTCAAGCGGGCGGTGTTCTGCACGGACCCGGCAGTCGAGTGTCGTCTGGGCAACATGCTCAGCGAAGTGATCGGGACCGTGGTGCTGATCTTCGGTATCGGTGCCATCGTCGGTTCCGGCACCATCAGCGCTGGCCTGCTGCCGTATCTGGTCGGCATGCTGGTGTGGGCCATCGGCCTCTCGCTGGGTGGCGCGACCGGTTATGCCATCAACCCGGCACGTGATCTGGGCCCGCGTATCGCGCACTCCTTGTTGCCGATCCACGGCAAGGGCGCCTCCGGCTGGGGGTATGCCTGGGTGCCGATCGCCGGCCCCCTGGCGGGTGCCTTGATCGCGGCCTCGATGTGGCATCTGCTGCTGTAACAAATCCTTGCCGCAATCCGCTGGAGCAGCCCCCTGCACCTGTGGCACTGTAGCCTGACTTCGCCCCGTCCCTCGACGGGGCGAAGTCATTTCGGGTCTCCGCCTCTTCTCGCCATCCACCGGCGATAGCACCACTCCATCGTCATGGGGCGCGTTCGTGCGGGCGGGAGGTGGCGGTAGACGACTGACAGGGGGCAAGTGGCGGAGGTCATCAAGATGTGGACTGACGTCATGACGGGCGAGTTTCTGGGCACCACCTTCATGATTCTGCTGGGAGGTGGCGTGGTCGCCAATGCGATGCTCAGGGGCACCAAGGGAGCGGGTTCCAGCTGGTTGATGATCAATGCCGGCTGGGGATTTGCCGTGATGGTCGGGGTGCTGGTCTCGACCTCGACAGGGTCGCCCTACGGCGATCTCAATCCGG
>NZ_CFDJES010000128.1:0-4094 GCF_983723665.1 Cobetia sp.
GCGATGCGTCAACTGTCGATCCCGCTGGGCGTGATGCTCGGGGTGCTCTGGTTGCGCGAGCGAGCGGCCATCGCCAAGTGGATCGGCATCGTCATCATGCTGGCGGGGTTGTGGACCGTTGCGCTGGTGTGAGGAAAGGCGTGGCATGAGGCACAAAAAAAGCGAGACAGGCGGCTGCCTGTCTCGCTTTTGTCTTTCTGCGGGCGCTGGCGGGGCATCACGTTGTCGTGAACCCCTTCACCGCCATGCTTACTTGGCGTCTGCCACCAGCATTTCCAGCGTGGCGCGCGCGCCGTTGTCGTGCAGGCTCTTCAGCGCTGCCAGGTAGGCGTCGCGGAAGCGCGGCTGGTCGACCAGATCACCGAACAGTTCACGGTTGTCCAGGAAGGCAGTCGGCTCTTCGCGCTGACGGCTGGCACGCTCCATCAGCTCGTCCTTCAGCGGATCGACCACGTCGATGGTCTCGCCTTGCTCATCCACGCCTTCTGCATAACGTGCCCAGCTGGCCACGACGGCTGCGGTACGACGCAGTTCACCGTCGGTCTTGAGCTGTGCGTGTGCCACCGGGATCAGGAACTTCGGAATGCGGTCGGAGGTCTCGGCGCACAGGCGGGCGAGGGTGTCCTTGACTTCCGGGTTGGCGAAACGCTCGATCAGCGTGCGGCAATGGGCGTCGAGATCGATACCCGGCAGCTGGGCCAGCGTCGGGCGAGCTTCCTCGTTCATGTAGCCGAGCAGGAAGTCGACGATCAGCGGGTCGTTGCAGGCTTCATGGGCGTAGCGATAGCCGGCCAGATAGCCGAAGTAGCACAGCGCCTGGTGACCGGCGTTGAGCAGACGCAGCTTCATCAGCTCATAGGGCTCGACATCTTCCACCGGCTGCACGCCGGCATCTTCAAAGGCCGGACGGCCATTGGCGAAGTGGTCTTCCAGCACCCACTGGGTGAAGGGCTCGCAGACCACCGGCCAGGCATCTTCCACGCCGAAACGTGAGGACAGTTCTTCGATGTCAGTCGGCGTGGTCACCGGCGTGATGCGGTCGACCATGGAGTTGGGGAAGGGCACTTCGGCTTCGATCCATGCCGCCAGTTCTGCATCACGTGCACGCGCGTAGGCAGTGAACATCTTGTGAGCGACGTTGCCGTTACCTTCGACGTTGTCACAGGACATCACGGTGAACGGGGCGACGCCACGCTCGCGACGACGTGCCAGGGCTTCGGTGATCAGGCCGAAGCTGGTCTTGGCTTCCCCCGGGTTGGCCAGGTCGTGCTGGACGTCGGCGTTCTCGAGATTGAATTCGCCGGTGACCGGGTGGAAGTTGTAGCCACCTTCGGTGACGGTCAGCGAGACGATGCGGATTGCCGGGTCGGCCATCAGCTCGATGACGGCATCCGGGGAGTCCGGGGCAAAGCGGTAATCGATGATGGACCCCACCACGCGCGGCTCATAGTTGCCGTCGGGGTGCTTGAGTACCACGGTGTAGAGGTGGTCCTGCGAGGCCAGGGCTTCCTGCATGCGGCGGTCGCCCGGCATCACGCCGACGCCGACGATGCCCCAGTCCAGCGCCTTGCCCTGATTCATCAGCTCGTCGAGGTACATGGCCTGGTGCGCACGATGGAAACCGCCCACGCCGAAGTGGACGATACCGGCGCTGACCGCAGTGCGGTCATAGTTCGGAGTGGCTACCTTGGCGTCCAGCTGAGTCAGACTGGCATTGGAGAGACGGGTCATGGGGAGGTCTCCTGCCGCGTGTCGCGGTCGAGTCGAGATGGGTAAAGAAAGGGTAGGTCGTAACGGCCAGCGGCGAAGGTCACCCGTGTGATTCAGGCTTCCTTCGCCGCTGGCATGGCAGGGGGCGAGCCCCTGCCGACTCAGCTAGCGGTGGCCGCTTGCTTCGGGGACTGCTTGTTGAACAGCGCCTTGCTGCGCTGCAGCTCCCAGTGCGCGAAGATGAAGTAGATGATCGTCGACCAGATGGTCACGTCATAGAACATCTCACGATTCGCTTCGTAGCTGGCCAGGTCCGGGCTACCGAATAGCACGCGCAGTGCGAGGACCATCGGCACCGCCAGGCCCAGCACCATCCAGACGGCCCTGATGGCCTTGGTCAAACCCGAAGTGTCCTTGACCGGTGCATGGTTGGTGGTCTCGGCCTGCTTGGCGTGCAGGGCTTCGACACGCTCCTGGAATTCCCGCTCGGCCGCTTCGGCTTTCGGGTAGGAGGCGGCAGCACCGGCCGATCTGGCCATCAGGGTGTAGAGGATGATGGAGACGAACCAGGTCGGCAGGAACAGGTAGTAGAACGGGATCACGTCGACCATCTCGAGGCCAAAGCCGAAGATCAGTGACAGCGCCCAGGTCGCCAGTGCCGGCGTGTTGTGCTTCACGCCCTTGTAGCGCGCCCAGTAACGGCTGAAGCCGAGTTTCGGGAACAGGTGATGCTCAGCGAAGATGATCCCGCCGACCGGCACCAGCACCAGACCCGCATAGGTCAGCAGCGGCAGCATGCTGCGATAGACGAACGGGAAGCAGCTGAGCACGGCAACGCAGATACCCACGGCCAGCGTCGCCTTGTTGCGCGACAGGTTCGGCATCGCCGACTGGGCGGCAAGGCCCGCGCGGTACAGGTTGGCGTTGGCCGTGGTCCAGCCTGCGACGACCACGATCACGAAGCCAGCGGCGCCAAGGGCGTGCAACGCCACTTCGCCCGGTTCCAGTACATCGATGCTGATACCGGCGACGGCTGCGGTGGCCGCGCCCATCAGGCCGGCGGAGATCCAGGCGACATAGTGGCCGAACATCATGCCGGTGCTGGTCGCAAGGCCGGAGCGCATGCGCTTGGCATAGCGCAGCAGCGCCATGTCGATCAGACCGAAGTGGGAGAAGGTATTGGCCGCCCAGGAGAAGCCGATGACTTCCCAGATGCCGATGCCCGCTTCGCCCTGGGAGTTGATGCCGGTGAAGACGGTACTGCCGGCGACATCAATGAAACTCGAGAAACTGTTCAGGCTGGTTTCACCGGTGACGGACTCTGCCAGTTCCGGCAGCAGAACCATGCCGCCGACGGTGAACATCAGCATCAGCCACGGGGCACAGATGCTGGCGAATTCGGTCAGGGCGTTGAAGCCATAGACCGCGACCAGCACCACGATGGCCGCCACGGCCAGTGCCAGCAGGATGAACTCGAAGCTGGTGGGGTAGGCCTGGGTCTGGGCCGGAATGTCGAACAGCAGCCTGACCGCCGTGGCGGAAACGGTGATCATGGCCGCCGAGATGGCGGTGAATATGATCACGTTGGCCCAGTTGTAGAGCCGTGACATCGAATCACCGGCAATACGGTGAAGGTAGGTGAAGAGGCTCAGACGGGTCTCGATCGCGATTGGCGTCGTGATCAACCAGAAGCTGAGCACTGCGAGGCCATTACCGATCAGCAGGCCCAGCAGGATATCCCAGATACCGGCACCGAGCGCCACGAAGGTGGCACCGATGACGAACTCGGTCGCGGCAACATGCTCGGCGGCATAGAGACCGGCAAAGTGCGGCCACCGGTGCAGTTTATGACGTGGCACCGGCAGTAGCTCATCGTCCATATGGGCGATCTGCCGATCCAAATCTGGCGCAGTACTGGCCATGATTGGCTCCTGTTTTTTTACGGCTTGTCTTGCTGCTCCTACCCGAGATGTCACGCAGCCGCCTTGGCGATCCTGTCGGCGATGACGAGGGTAGATCGTCTATTATCGATCAAATGACTCAGGCGTGGTGCAAATGATCGATGAATGGTCATCAAAACGCAAAGCCCGCGTGCTTGAACTTTGGGCTATGTCCTCGAGTGATCATGGCTATGAAAGTCAGGAAAGCGCTGAAGGCCGCATGAAATCAGGGCTTGCGCGAGGGTGTCTCGATTCAATGACACGATTCAGCAAAGTGAATTTTCCGTTCTCACACCCCGTTCGGCGCCTGAAGCATTGTGTCCTGGCTAAAACGGCCAACGATCCAGGGCCAGATATCTCACTACTCTGAGGGTGGTCTTGCACCGATGTGGTGCGGTCGGCGTACCAGGCATCGTCGCTTTCTTGCCATGCCTCGGCAGTGTC
>NZ_CFDJES010000128.1:4194-7826 GCF_983723665.1 Cobetia sp.
CATATAAAGGTGGGTGTTGGTCAGTGGCGACATCGTTTTCGGCACAATGCGACGGAAAGTGCATGAAATAACGACAAAGAACGAGAAAAATGAGACATCTTGCGGCGTTCCCCAGTTCTCGCTAAGGTTGCGCAACACTGTTTCCTAATCAGGAAGCCCCCAACACGACTCCCGGCGCTTGATTGGCGACGGGGCAAGGCGAGGAGGCCAGCCATGCGAACGCGCACACTGACCATTCTGATGATGATATTCACGCTGCTGGGAGCCCCGCTGGCTCAGGCAGGACCGCACGATAGAGGCCAAGGGCATCATGACCGTGGGCATGGCCACCACGACCGCGGCCATCATGGCAAACAGCACAAGAAGCACCACAAGCAGCAGCGTCATCATGAACGCCGCCGTCATGAAGCGCGACGCCATCACCAGTGGCGCCGTGGCGACCACCTGCCGCGTCATTACTACTCCGACAGCCGCTACTGGGTGAAGGACTGGCACCATCGTCATCTGTCCAAACCGCCGCGCGGGCATCGTTGGCTGAATATCGATGGGCGCTATGTGCTGGCTGCGGTGGCGGGTGGCGCGATCACGGCCATCATTCTCAATCGCTGATTCCAGCCGCGTGTTCATACGTCAGTAAGTCAGCAAGACCAAAGACAAGGGCCTCCAGTGAGGCCCTTTCTCGTGCTTGTCGTTCACGTTTTGACATGGCGAGGCTGCCAACGCACGTCAGGCCCGGGCAGCATTCTCAGGCGTAGGCGCTGCATACCCAGGTCATGGTCGCCGGGGTGTCACCGTTGTAGGTGATGGCGTGTCCGAGGGTGCTGTCGAAGGCCAGGCTGTCACCGACCTTGAGCTGGATGGGGTCGTAGAGTTCGGTCCAGACCGTCACCTCGCCGCTGGTCACGATGATCTGTTCCTGGCCGGAATGTTTCTGCAGGCCGCCGAACTCCTCGAGACTGCGATTGAGCACGGTGGTTTCCAATACCATGTATTCCTTGGACGCCACGTTGTTGCAAAGCGGTCGATAGCGATAGTTGGGCGTCTCGATGACTTCTCCCTCCTGCGCTCGCGTCAAGGCGAGCCAACCCCGAAATGCCGCGTCCTCCGTGTGATAGAACAGCTCGCTGACATCCACCTTCAGGCCCCTGGCGAGATTCACGATCGCCTCGAAGGTCGGCGAGATACGTCCATTCTCGATTCTCGACACGCTGGCCGCCGAGATGCCTGACGCGCTGGCCACGGCCGCGATGGTCAGTCCCTTCTCCTTGCGTAGTGCCTTGAGGTTGTCACCAATGGCGCCCGCCTTGCGTTCTCTGTGCTTCAGGGCGATTGGCGTTTCCTGGTGGGGTGTCATGTCAGCGTGCTCCATCGGGTTCGTCTGCCGGGGCGGCGTATGTCGCCGCTGTGTCCGGGTGGCACAAGGGCGTGTGTCACCGGGTCATGCAGCGGCCAGGGAGTGAGCCATGGCCGCCATGATGGCGTCCATTTAGGGCTCCCATGAGCAAAATGTCGAGCCTGATATCCATATTTGACCCAATATTGCGTATATGCAATTGTGGAGGCGAATGCGCAATCCACAGTGGCCGCCCACTGGGCGTGTATCAGTCCTCAGCCTGCATCAGGCATTCGCCTGCAGGTGCGCATGGCATTGCGCGCTAATTAAAATAATTACGGGAAAACAATAATGTACAACTTCAAGAAACAGTTCATCGGCATGGGAATCGCTGCCAGCCTGTTGGCGACTGCCACATCACAGGCGGCGGACATCGAGTGGAAGATGGCGACCCCGTGGGGCGGCGGGCCCTGGCTTGAACGGGATGCCAAGACCTTCGCGGACTATGCAAGCGAATTGACCAATGGGGACGTGAGCATCCAGGTATTCCCCGGCGGCACCCTGGGCGGCGCGCTGCGTGTCACCAATACCGTGAAGTCCGGTGTCGCACAGATCAGCCACAACTACATCAACTATGACTACGGAACTGACCCGACGGCAGCGTTGCTGGCCGGGCACTCCAGCGGTCTGACTCCCGAAGAATTCATGCTGTGGATGTACGAGGGCGGCGGTGTCGAGCTCTATGAAGCCTTCCGTCGCGAGGTGTTCGGCGTCGTGGCCTTCCCGTGCTCGACCCTGGGCACCGAGATCTTCCTGCACTCGAGCAAGAAGGTGCAGACGCTTGAAGATTTCCAGGGTCTACGCCTGAGAACCTCGGGTGCCTGGGCTGAAATCGCCTCACGTCTTGGGGCCTCTACCGTGGTGATGGCCGGCAGTGACATCTATACGGCGTTGGATCGCGGTGTAATCGATGCCGCGGAGTGGGGGAGTCCTGAGCTCAACAAGCCGACGGGTTTCCAGAATGTCGCGCAGTACGTCATCTTGCCCGGCATCCATCAGTCGGGCGGCATTCTGGAGTGTGAAGTGAATGTCGATGCCTGGGACGGGCTGAGCGAAGCCCAGCAGAACCAGTTGCGTCTCGCGGGCAAGCTGAGCGTGTTCGAGTCCTGGCTGGATAGCTCCTTTGCCGATCTCAAGGCCTTCAAGGAGCTGGAGGAAGGCCCCAACGAAATCGTGCAGCTGGATCAATCCTTCATCGATGCCATCTACGAAGAGACCCGTGCCTGGGAAGATGAGAAGGCGGGCGAGAATGAGTGGTTCGCACGTGTGCTTGAGTCACAACGTACCTTCAGACAGAGCATGACGACCTGGCAGGACTACCGTTTGCCGATCGGGGAGATGGGACGCTGAGTCCTCTTGAATGATGTCCCTGGCCCGGGCGATGCCTGTATCGCCCGGGCTTTTCCCTTGTCATCATCCTGGTGAGTTGCCATGAAAATCGTCGCTGTCATTGAGCGCCAGACCCGCTGGGCCGGGTATCTGGGGGCAGTCTTGATACTGCCGCTGGTGCTTGCGTTGGTCTATGAAGTCTTCAGTCGTTATGTGCTGGGAAAGCCCACCTTATGGGCGTTTGAAATCAGCTACATGGTGATGGGCGCCATCTTCATGCTTGGCATGGCAAATGCCCTGCGTGTCGGCCAGCACGTCAGTGTGGATGTGTTGAGCCAGAATTTTGCACCGCGTCTCAGGGCGAGAGTTCATCTGGCCTGTTATGTGGTGTTGCTGCCGGTACTGATGTGGCTTGTCTGGGAGCTGTGGCTCTATGCGCTCGAGGCGTTCTTCAGCAATGAGCGCTCCGGGCGTTCTGCTTGGAATCCGGTGATCTGGCCGGTCTTCGGCGTCTGGTGGCTAGGCTTTGTCTATCTGACGCTGCAGGTGGCCGCGGAGATCTTGAAGCTCTGGAGCACGTTGCTGGGCCACGGTCCTGGCCCGGAGGTGTCCTCATGAGCGACTTCATTGCCCTCATCATGTTCCCGGCGCTCATCGCGCTGATCGTGCTCGGTTTCCCGATCGCGTTCTCGATGATCGTCGTCGCCACCATCTTCGGTGTTGCCCAGTTCGGGGATGCCGCGGCCTATCAACTGCTGACCAAGATCGAGGACACGGCGTCCAATTCCATTCTGGCTGCCGTGCCCTTGTTCATCTTCATGGGCGCGATGCTCGAGAATTCCGGCATTGCCGAGCGACTGTTCGGGGCCATCCATCTGTGGACGCGCCGGATGCCCGGCGGGCTGGGCGT
>NZ_CFDJES010000129.1:0-7815 GCF_983723665.1 Cobetia sp.
CACGATGTCGCCTTCCACGAGGCCATCTACCACGCCACCCACAATCTGGTATGGACACAGCTTGGCAGCCTGCTGCGCCCTTCCATCAGCCAACTGATCCACAGTACCCAGCAGTCCGCGCAGCAGCATGATCACAGCCATCATCGCGCCAGCCTCGATCGTCATCGCGCGGTGATGGAGGCCATTCGCCTGCGCCAGCCCGAGATGGCACGCACCTGTGCCGAGCGGGTACTGGAGACCGCAGCGCGCGACCTCGGCTTCTCACCGGACCACCCGCAGCTGGGGCACCGCCGCTTCTGATGCTGATCGGGCGTCAGCTGATGACGGCCGATCCCACCACTCGCTTCGCCTGGCGCTGACCCTCGTTCAAACGCCCATTCTCAACAAGGATGCATCCGTGAAAATCACCCGACTCAAGACCTGGCAAGTTCCGCCGCGCTGGCTTTTTCTCAAGATCGAGACCGATGAAGGCTGCTATGGCTGGGGCGAGCCGGTCATCGAGGGCCGCGCCGCGACGGTCGAGGCCGCCGTGCACGAGCTGTCCGATTATCTGGTCGGTCAGGACCCGCGCAATATCGAGCACCTGTGGAACGTGATGTACCGCGCGGGCTTCTACCGTGGCGGCCCGATCCTGATGTCAGCCATCGCCGGCATCGATCAGGCGCTGTGGGACCTGAAGGGCCGTGATCTGGGAGTGCCCGTGCACCAGCTGCTCGGCGGCCCGATGCGCGACAAGATGCGCATGTACGCCTGGACCGGCGGCGACCGCCCGTCAGATGTCGGCGCAGGCGCCAAGGCGCTGGTCGACCAGGGCTTCACCGCCTTCAAGATGAATGGCACGCCGGAGATGCAGATCGTCGATTCGCACAAGAAGATCGATGACGCCGTGGCACGTGTCGCCGAGGCCCGTGATGCGGTCGGCCCGGATGTCGGCATCGGCATCGACTTCCATGGTCGCGTGCATCGCCCGATGGCCAAGGCGTTGCTGCGTGAGCTGGAGCAGTTCCACCCGATGTTCATCGAGGAGCCGGTCGCACCTGAACACCTGCCGTCGCTCAAGCATATCGCCGAAGGCATCGCGACGCCCATCGCCACCGGCGAGCGCCTGCACACCCGCTTCCAGTTCCGCGATCTGCTGGCGGACGGCATGGTCGACATCATCCAGCCGGACCTTTCCCACTGTGGCGGCATCAGCGAAGGCCTGAAGATCGCCACCCTGGCCTCGGCCTACGATGTGGCGCTGGCCCCGCACTGCCCGCTCGGCCCGCTGACGCTGGCGGCCTCGCTGCAACTGGACGCGGTGTGTCACAACGCCTTCATCCAGGAACAGAGCATGGGAATCCACTACAACAAGGACAACGACGTACTGGATTACCTGGTCGACAAGGATGCGCTGGCGATCAAGGACGGCTTCTGCGCCATTCCGCAGGGCCCGGGGCTGGGCGTCGAGATCGACGAAGCCTTCGTCGAAGAGCGTGCCAAGGTCGGCCATCGCTGGCGCAACCCGCTGTGGACCCACGAAGACGGCTCCGTCGCCGAGTGGTAATGCTGAGCATGCCGCAACGCACACACTGACAACACAGACGCCATGCCAGGACAGGCCTTCCGCCGAAGGCCTGTCACGCTCTAGGAAGGATTCGACATGACTCGTACCGCATCATCCGAACGCCCCGCCTTCGCCGACTTTCGCTACCCGGACCTCGAAGGCGCCAGCGTCTTCATCACCGGCGGTGGCTCCGGTATCGGCGCCGCGCTGACCGAAGGCTTCCTCGCCCAGGGCGCCAAGGTCGCCTTCGTCGGCCTGTCCGATGCCAGCGAATTCTGTGACGCCATGGAAGCTCGCTACGCCAATCGTCCGCTGTTCATCCCCTGCAACATCCAGGATATCGAGGCGCTGCAGGCCGCCGTCGCTCAGGCGCGTGAGGCCCACGGCCTGATCAACGTGCTGATCAACAACGCCGCGCGTGACACCCGTCATAGGCTGGATGAGTGGACGGTGGAACAGTGGGATGAATCCATCGCCACCAACCTGCGCCCGCAATTCTTCACCGCCCAGGCCGTCGCCCCCGACATGCGCGCGCTGGGTGGCGGCGCCATCATCAATCTGTCCTCCAACAGCTACATGCTGGGGCTGGGCGGCTACCCGACCTACGTCACCGCCAAGGCCGGCATCATGGGCATGACCAAGGCACTGGCGCGCGAGCTGGGCCCGGACGCCATTCGCGTCAATTGCCTGATTCCGGGCTGGGTGATGACGGAGCGTCAGCGCGAGCTGTGGGTCAACGACAAGGACTTGAACGAGTGCATTGACCAGCAGTGCCTGAAAGAGGCCATTCCGGTCGAGGACATGATCAATCCGTGTCTGTTCCTGGCCTCCAGCGCCTCGCGCATGATGACTGGCCAGCCGATGGTGGTAGACGGAGGCCGAGTGTGAGCGGCGTCAGCGTCACGCCGGCCTGGATCGCCGTCGACTGGGGTTCCAGCAATCTGCGCGCCTGGGCCGTCAATGGCGACGACGCAGTCATCGCCCAGGCCAGCAGTGCCCGCGGCATGCTGGGACTGGCGGCGGATGAGTTCGAGGATGTGCTGCGCGTGCTGATCAATGACTGGCTGCCCGACGATGCGACCTCTCCCATGCCGGTGCTGATCTGTGGCATGGCCGGCGCGCGTCAGGGCTGGCAGGAGGCGGCTTACCTGCCATTGCCTACGGAGAAGGCGCCTTCCCGTGATGTACTGGGGGCACTCTCCGAGCAGCTGACCCATGTTGCGACCCGCGACAGCCGCCTTGCCGTTGCCATCGTGCCGGGCCTCTGTCAGCAGCAGCCGAGCTACGATGTCATGCGTGGCGAGGAGACCCAGCTGGCGGGCCTGGTCGCCGCCCAACCCGACTACAGCGGTGCGGTGTGTCTGCCCGGCACCCACGCCAAGTGGGCGCATCTCGTCGGTGGCGCCATCACCGGCTTCAGTACCTTCATGAGCGGCGAGCTCTACAAGCTGCTCAGTCAGGATTCGGTGCTCAAGCACTCCGTCGCCGCGGGAGATCTCAGCGACCCCGCCCAGCGCGATGCCTATCTGGAGGGCATCGATACGGCGCTTGCCGCCCCGGAGCGCACCACCGCGCAACTGTTCGGCATTCGTGCCCGTGATCTGCTCGATACGGCTCTGCCTCAGGGTGACGCTCGCAAGGCGGTACTCGGCGCACGCCTGTCAGGCCTGGTGCTGGGGCTTGAGCTGGCGGGAGCCACTGCGGAGCTGCCTGATCACGCCACCATCACCCTGATCGGTGACGCCGTGCTGTGCCAGCGCTATCAGGTCGCGCTGGAGCATCTGGGCTATCAGGTCACCACCGCGGCCAACGCCGACATGATTCTGGCAGGCCTCGGACGCATCCAGCGTGCACGATCATCCGCGCAGGCATCGTCATCAGACCGTGCGTCGTCATCGGATCGCGCCTCTGTGAGCCATTGATTCAGCGTTGCTGACATTGCCAGCCGGTGAGCCACGTCATTACTCACTTCACACAGCCCTTATTCAAAGAGCTCCTCTTCAAACAGCCCCATTTCTGGAGATCGCCATGAGCCTGCCTCTAGTCGCCATACTACGCGGTGTGACACCGCAAGACATCATCGCCATCGCCGACGAGATCATCGCCGCCGGCATCACCCGCATCGAAGTCCCGCTCAACTCCCCTCAACCGCTGGAGAGCATCGCCGCGCTGGTCGAGCACTGCGAGCGCGCGCATGGCGGCAAGATCCTGATCGGCGCCGGCACCGTGCTGACCCCGCAGCAGGTGCGCGACGTGCACGCCGCCGGCGGTCGTCTGATCGTCTCACCCAATGCCGATGTCGATGTCATCCGCGAAAGCCGCCGCCTGGAGATGGTCTCGCTACCCGGAATCGTCACGCCGACGGAAGCCTTCGCGGCTCTCGCTGCCGGCGCCTCGGGCCTCAAGCTGTTCCCGGCGACTCAGGTCGGCATCGTCAACATGAAAGCCATGCTGGCCGTGCTGCCCAAGGACACCGAGCTTTATGCCGTCGGCGGCATCGGCAGTGACAACTTCGCCGAATGGCGCGCGGCGGGTGTCCACGGCGCTGGCCTCGGCACGGCCATCTACACACCGAGCCTGAGCGCCGCCGAAGTGGGCGAGCGCGCCCGCACGCTGGTCGCGGCATGGCAGGCGGCCGACTGACAGCCACACACGGATGGCGACAAGCCACGTCGCTGCAAGAGCGACGAGAGCGCGCCAATAGCCCATGGGTATAAGCGACCATGGCTAAAAAAGACCATGGTTATCGCAAAGGAGCAGCAGATGACGTCATCACCATGCCTTGGCACTGCCAGGCGCCTCGTCGCCAGTGGCTGCGAGCTGGGCGAAGGACCGGGCTGGACGCCCGCGACCAAGGCCCTGCCTGCGCGGGTGCGCTGGCTGAACATCCTCGCCGGCGAGCTGCATCACGCCGCCGCTGACGGCAGTGATCACGTCATCACTCAGCTCGCGCGCCGCACCTCCTACGCAGCCGTTACCCAAGACGGCGATTACCTGCTGGTCGCAGAGGGGATGCTCTCGCGCTTCACCCCCGAGACCGGCGCCGTGGAGGACTTCATGCCCTTCGAGGCGGACATGACGCCGGCCACGCGCAGCAATGACGCGCGGGTCGATCGTCACGGCAGTCTGTGGCTGTCGAGCATGGGCTGCAACGCCGAGTCCGGCGCTGGCAGCCTCTATCGACTGCATCGCGGTGAGCTGACCCGCGTGCTCGAGGGGCTGAGCATTCCCAATGCGCTGTGCTTCTCGCCGGATGGCCGCTTCGCCTATTTCACCGACACCGTCACCGGTCAGGTGATGCGCTGGCAGCTGGACGCCGATGGCTGGCCACTCACCTCAGCAGGTGAATACAACGCCCCTGAGGTCTGGGCCGATCTGCGCGATGCCCGTGGTGGCCCGGATGGCGCCGTGATCGATGCCGACGGCCACATGTGGATCGCGCTCTGGGGAGCCGGCCGCGTGGCCAGGCTGGACCACGACGGCAAGGAAATCGCCCATGTGACGCTGCCGGTCAGCCAGCCTTCGTGCCCGCTGTTGGGTGGCGAGGGGCTGAGCACGCTGTATATCACTACGGCGCATGAAGGCTTGGCTTCGCCGGATCATGCGGCGGGGGATGGCGACCTCTTCGCGCTGGACCTGTCAGCACACGGCTTCAAGGGACTGGCAGAGCCACCGCTGGTGCTGGGCTGACAACTGCCATTCCGTCTCTGATCTTTCTTTATTTCTGGACCTCTCATGATGACCGCAGACGCCCCATCTTCCCGACCTTCGGCTGCGCCTGACGCGACCTGGTCAAGCGATCAACAGTGGTTGAGCTTGAGTGCCGATGGCATCCAGCTGCAGCTGGATCTCGCCGATGACCTGCTCAAACTGGCCCATTTCGGGCGCATTGCGCCCATCAATCCGGCTCAGCACCGCCTGATATGATGACCGCAGACGCCCCATCTCCCCGACCTTCGGCTGCGCCTGACGCGACCTGGTCAAGCGATCAACAGTGGTTGAGCTTGAGTGCCGATGGCATCCAGCTGCAGCTGGATCTCGCCGATGACCTGCTCAAACTGGCCCATTTCGGGCGCATTGCGCCCATCAATCCGGCTCAGCACCGCCTGATGAGCGCTGCCGCCACGCCCCAGGCGAGTTTGGATCAGCTGCCGCCCAATACCCTTTTCAATGATGCCGGACTCGGCTTTGCCGGCTATCCCGCGCTGATCGGTGACCGCGAAGGCCGCGACTGGCTGACGGCGATGCGCCTGAGCGATGTGGCCTGCTCGACGGATGCCACCGGCGCCCACGCCCGCCTGACGCTTCGTGACAGCCTGAGTGAGCTGGAAGTGCTGATCGCGCTGACCGTCACCCGCGAGGGTGTATTGCGTCAGCAGACGACTCTGACCAATCAGTCATCAGCGCCCTACCGGCTCGAATGGCTGGCGGCTGCCTGCCTGCCGCTGCCGGTCCGCTTCGAGGAATGCCTGAGTTTCGGTGGCCGCTGGGTGCAGGAGTTCACCGAGACGCGTCATCGTCTCAGCGAAGGCACCTTCACGCTCGAGAACCGTCGCGGGCGCAGCTCGCATCAACGCGTGCCGACGCTGATCACCGGCACGCCAGGCTTCAGCGAGCAGCGTGGCGAAGTCATCACCGCGCATCTGGCGTGGAGCGGCAACCATCGCGCCCTGATCGAGCGGCAGTTCGATGGCAGCACCCAACTGCAGATGGGCGCCCTGCTGCTGCCAGGCGAGCAGATGCTGGCCGCCGGCGACAGCGTGACCACCCCGGAAGTGGTGATGGCCTGGTCGGATACGGGCATCAATGGTGCCAACCAGCGCATGCATCGCACCCTGCGCGCGCGCCTTGACTGGCCGGTGGCTGACAAGCCGCGCCCGGTACACGTCAATACCTGGGAAGCGCTCTACTTCGATCACGATGCGACGCGGCTCGATGAGTTGGTCGTTGCCGCCGGTGAGGTGGGTGCCGAACGTTTCGTGCTCGATGATGGCTGGTTCGTCGGCCGGGATGGCGAGCGCGCCGCCCTGGGCGACTGGTATCTGGATGCCGGCAAGTACCCGCAGGGGCTGGGGCCGCTGATCGAGTCAGTACAGGCGCACGGCATGGAATTCGGCCTGTGGGTCGAGCCCGAGATGGTCAATCCCGACAGTGAACTCTTCCGCAGCCATCCGGACTGGATCCTCGGGCTGGAGGGGCGTGAGCAGCCGCTGGGACGTTATCAATGCGTACTGGATCTGACCCGCCGCGAGGTCTGTGACTACCTGTTTGCGCGCCTCGATGCGCTGCTCAGCGAATACCCGATCAAGTATCTGAAATGGGACATGAATCGCGACCTGACCCACGCGGGCGGTCAATCGGAGGAAGGACGCGGCAAGCCTGCCGCCCATGCCCAGGTCAGCGCGCTCTACTCGCTGCTGGCCCGCCTGCGAAAGGCGCATCCCGGCGTCGAGATCGAGAGCTGCGCCTCGGGTGGCGCGCGCACCGATCACGGCATACTCCGGCACACCCATCGCGTCTGGACGTCCGACTGCAATGACCCCCACGAGCGCACGCATATCCAGCGCGGGGCCAGTCGCGTACTGCCGCCGGAGCTTCTGGGCGCGCATATCGGGCCGCAACACGCTCACACTACCTCGCGACGCACGACGCTCGCCTTCCGCGCCTCCACGGCACTGTTCGGTCATCTGGGGCTGGAGCTGGATGTCAGCCAGCTCGATCAGGCGGAGCGCAGTGAGCTGCGCGGCTGGATAGCGCGCTACAAGTCGCTGCGTGGCCTGCTGCACAACGGTGTCAACTGGCGCCTGGATTGCCTGGATGACAATCAGCATGCCCATGGCGTGGTCAGTCAGGATGGCCAGCAGGCCCTTTTCAGCATCAGCCAGCTGGCCATGCCACGTCACGCCGTGCCCGCCGCCCAGCCGCTGACCGGCCTGCAAGCCGACACGGCCTACCGGCTCGAGCTGCTGGAACTGCCGGAGCACCCGGAGCGACGCATGAAGCAGCTGCCCGCCTGGATCAGCCGACAACAGGCCGGCGAGCCGGTCGTCGTCTCCGGTGAGTACCTGATGCGTGAAGGCCTTGCCCTGCCGGTGCTGGACCCTGACCAGGCAATCCTGATTCACCTTCAGGCGGTTGCGGCATGACCCGTGCCGCGCCGGCCGTGATGGCCTGCGCTGCGCTCGCTCCCCATTTTCAGCTTCAAGGATGACCCCCATGCAGCTCGGTGTCTGTTACTACCCGGAACACTGGCCACGTGATCGCTGGCC
>NZ_CFDJES010000130.1:0-3473 GCF_983723665.1 Cobetia sp.
GCCTGGTACATCACGATTTCGACCTTGTCCTTGTGAGCTTCATCGCAGGCCATGTCTGGTGCGGCGCCGCCCTGGGTATTGAGACGCTGTACATAGGTGACGCCCTGCATATGGCCTTCACCTTCGGCCGGATTGGCCTCGACCAGCTGCAGCGGAATATTGCCCTTGCCGTTGGGCTCTACCGCCAGCTGTGTGCCGGTGATCTTGGAGCCATCCATGGATTCCCAGGTGGCGGGCGGACCATAGTATTTGCCGACCTGCTTGCCATCGGCATCATTCAGGGCGGCATCCGGACCCTTGAAGACCCAGCCCATGGTGCCATCGTCCTTGGCTTCGCAGGCCCATTTGATCTTGCCGACACCGACGGTTTCCATGGCGACTTCATTGCCTTTTGGCACCGTGACGCTCTCGGGAACCTCCATGGCTTGAGCCAGCGGGCTCAATGCGAGGGCAGCGAAAATACCAGAGATACAGGCGATTGTTTTCATCTTGACGACTCCGTAGACAGATAAGGTTCAGCTAGCGGTTGCAGGTGTGTCGTTGTCTCCCTTGCACTGTTCATAACGCTGGCCTTTCTCGTCTGGATGTCACGGGATCAGATTTTTTTCGTGGTTTTTTCGTGGCCTGTTTTCAGCGCCTATCAGCGGCGTCATGAAAAGAGGCCAGAAGCGCAAAGCGGGCAAGGTGAAAGCCAGGTGGCAAGCAACAGGCCCAGACACGCAGACGCCCCGCAGCACGAGGCTGCGGGGCGTCTGTGTGACGGCGTGAACCCTGAAGGATTCAGTCGTAATCGCGGGTGCCGCGAATCGGGTAGTCGTTATCCGGCTTGCGGATGAACTCGATGCCACCTATGAGGGTATCCAGATCAGGGCGCACGAAGGGCGCGTTGGCGATCTCCTGAATCTGGATCTTGCCTTCGCCATTGACGATGAAGAAGGCAGGCTCCGGGAAGTCGTGATCGGTTTCCTTTTCGCTGCGCGGCGTCGAGATGAACAGTCCCAGCGATTGCATCTGTTCGAGGGTCAGCCCATACGCGAGCGGGAAGTTGACCTCCAGCGACTCGCGATGCTGCGTGAGCTGCTGCTCATCATCGGCAGACACGGCGACCAGATCGACGCCCTGGGCGCTGAAGCGCTCGCGATAGCTCTCCAGCTTGTTGAGAAACTTGGTGCAGATCGGGCAATGCTTGCCGCGATAGACCACGACCAGCTGCCAGTCATGTTCGCCCTGGGGCTTGCCGAGGGTCAGTGCCTCACCGTCGCTGCGTTTGACCTGGATGGCCGGGAATTCACTGCCTGGATGAAGCTTGCGTGTATACATGCAATCTGGCTCCCTTTGGAAGATCACGGCGTTGACTTTCATGTCACAGCTGATCAGGCGGCGGATATCACGTGTCTGGATATCAAGCGCCTTGAATGACCAGCGACAGGATACGCCATGCGTCCCCCTTGAATGACGCCATTGTCAGGGTTTTCAAGGGCCCCTTGGCGCAACACGAGGGTGCGTTCATCGCCAGGGGCCGCCACGGGGCCGTTCGGGGCGCTTTTCAGCAGAGGATCAACCCAGGTAGCCGGTGTGATCCAGCAGGATGGTCGTGCCGATGCCGATCAGCACCAGGCCACCGATGATTTCCGCGCGCTTGCCGACCATCTTGCCCAGCACACCGCCCAGCATCACGCCGGTGGTGGCCATCACGAAGGTGGCGGTGCCGATCGCCAGCGCAGTGGTGACGATGTTCACGCCCGCAAAGGCAAGCCCGGCACCCACGGCCATGGCATCGATACTGGTGGAAAGGCCGGTCAACATCAGGCGGGGCAACGACTGCGGCGTGGTGCAGTCCTCGTCTTCCTCGTCCTTGGAAAGCCCCTCATGAATCATGTGCAAACCGAGCAGCAGCAGCAGGGCGAAGGCGATCCAGTGGTCCCACTGTTCGACATAGACGGCCAGTGAGCGGCCGATCAGCCAGCCGATCACTGGCGTGATGGCTTCGATGACCCCGAAGATGAGGCCGATACGCAGGGCGTCTTTCAGAGAGGGACGACGTATGGCGGCTCCCTTGCACAAGGCGGCAGCAAAGGCGTCGCAGGACATGGAGAAGGCGAGCAGAAATGTCGGTAGCAGAGGCATGAGTCAGGATGTTCCAGGCCGGTTGCGAGTCAATAACAGAAAGACACCACCGGCCGGAAGCGTCTGACTGTCATTGGTCTCGCCGAACCTCGTCCTGACTGATCACGGGCATGATCGGATAGGCGGGTCCTCGGTGCCACGGCAATGCCTGCCGACTATGTTGACATCCGAGACTCTCGTTGGGTGACGAGAGCGGGCTACTCCCCAAAAACTGGTGGCATACTAGCAACAAAATCTTGTCATTTCATCCCCTTGTGTCACGAGCGCTTGACCTTCATAACTTGTCTACCGAGTCAGAGCGGCACCAAGCCGACGTGTCTGACGTCACCGAAGTCTTGAAACTTCAGTCTTGAAGCTTCAACAGGATGCCAAGGAGTCAAGGGTATGAGCGACAGTTATCAGCCACCCAAGGTCTGGACATGGGAAAGCGAGAGTGGCGGCAAGTTCGCCAGTACCAATCGGCCGATCGCGGGCCCGACGCATGACAAGGAGCTGCCGGTCGGTGAGCATCCCTTCCAGCTTTACTCCATGGCGACACCCAACGGCGTGAAGGCCACCATCATGTTCGAGGAGCTGCTGGCGCTCGGGCATAGCGGTGCCGAATACGATGCCTGGCCGATCCGTATCGGCGAAGGCGATCAGTTCGGCAGTGATTTCGTTGCGATCAATCCCAATTCCAAGATCCCCGCGCTGATGGACAGAAGCGGCGAGACGCCGATTCGCGTGTTCGAATCCGGCTCCATCCTGCTGCATCTGGCCGAGAAGTTCGGCGCCTTGATCCCCAAGGACCCCGCCAAGCGTGTCGAAGTCATGAACTGGCTGTTCTGGCAGATGGGCTCTGCGCCGTACCTGGGCGGTGGTTTTGGCCACTTCTATGCTTACGCCCCGGAAAAGCTCGAGTACCCGATCAACCGCTTCGCGATGGAGACCAAGCGTCAACTGGACGTGCTGGATCGTCAGCTGGCCGACAATGCCTACATCGCCGGTGACGAATACAGCATCGCGGATATCGCCATCTACGCCTGGTATGGCGCACTTGTCGAAGGCAAGCTCTATGACGCTGCCGAGTTCCTCTCCGTGCAGGACTACACGCACGTGCAGCGCTGGGCCAAGTCGATTGCCGAACGCCCGGCGGTCAAGCGGGGTCGCATGGTCAATCGTTTCTGGGGAGAGCCGCAGGAGCAGTTGATCGAGCGCCACTCGGCGAGTGACTTCGAAACCAACACCGAAGACAAGCGTAGCGACTGATTATCGCGACGTGATCGTTAGACAGAGATCGTCTGGCAGTGACCGTCGAGTAATGACCTTCAAGCAATGCCCGTCGAGTAATGACTGCCGAGCAATGA
>NZ_CFDJES010000130.1:3573-4677 GCF_983723665.1 Cobetia sp.
AATGACTGCCGAGCAATGAGCGTTCAGTCACAGGAAGGGCTACCCATCGGGTAGCCCTTTTGCGTTCTGGCCAGTCGTCCGAGCAGGGCGCTTTCAGTCCTGACGGACCTTGAGCACGACCTTGCCCACGTGACCTTTCTGCTGGAAGACCTCCTGGGCGGTGGCTATCTCGGCCAGCGCGAAGGTGTCAGCGACCAGCGGCTTGATGTTGCCTTGCTCGATATGGCGCACGAGATTGGGGAAGACCTCCGGTTCCAGCACCGTGCAGCCGAAGAAGCTCAAGTCCTTCAGGTACAGCGTGCGCAGGTCGAGTTCCACCATCTCGCCACCGATGGCACCCGCGACGGCGTAGCGCCCCTTGTAGCCCAGGATATCCAGCAGTTGCGGCCATTGCGGGCCGCCCACCAGATCGATGACCACCTCGACACTGTGGCCCTTGAGCGCCTCGTCGAGAGGCTGATCGCGCAGCACGATGTCATCGGCTCCGAGATCGCGCAGGGCATCGGCCTTGGCCGCGCTGGTGACGGCAATCACATGGGCACCACGGGCCTTGGCGAGCTGGACGGCCGCGGAGCCGACCCCACCGGAGGCGCCGGTGATCAACACGCGCTCGCCCTTGGCAAGCTGTGCGCGAGTCAGCATGTTCTCGGCGGTGGAGTAGGAGCAGGGGAAGGAGGCGAGTTCCACATCGCTGAGTGAGCTCTCGACGCGCAGGGCATGGCGCGCCGCTACCCGGGTGTATTCGGCAAAGCCGCCATCGCATTCGGCGCCGATATACCAGGCGGACTCCAGCGTCTGGCCGTCGTGCTCCCTCAGGCAGGGCTCGATCAGCACACGCTCGCCGAGGCGCGTCTGGCTGACGTCTGAGCCGACCGCGACGATCTCGCCGCAGATATCGGCCCCCTGGATGCGCGGAAAATGGATCGGCTGCCCGGACCAGCTGGCATCCTCTGCCTCGCCATCGCCCTTGGAGTACCAGGCCAGCCGCGTGTTGAGGTCGGTATTGTTGACGCCAGCCGCGCCGACCCGCACCAGCACGTCACGCGGGCCGGGAGTCGGGCGAGGAATGTCGTCACGCACTTCCAGCACTTCCGGGCCGCCATG
>NZ_CFDJES010000130.1:4777-7635 GCF_983723665.1 Cobetia sp.
GGTTATCGGGAAAGGCCGCCAGGGCATTGACCGACATGCAGCCATTGGGCGCCTCGAACGCCATCCAGTGGCCCAGCCGCTGGTAGAGGTGGCTGAGCGCCGCAGCGCCATCCTCGGGCACTCCCTCTTCTAGGAAGGCCATATAGCGCTCGTGGCGATGCTGAAGCGCACCGATCACCATGCTCTCCTTGGAGGGGAAGTGGCGATAGAGGGTGCGCAGACTCACGTCTGACGCTGCCTTGAGCTCGGCAACACTCGGCTCTGCGAAGCCGCGCTGGCTGAAGAGCGTCTCCAGGCGGGCGGCGATATCGTGCTGAATCATGTCGGTGCCATGGTCGAATCAACGAGGGAGAGTGTTCGTTCTACCTGTGCAGGGTAGAGCGCCCATTCTCCCTGTGTCAATGCGGCGTTTCCAAAGCCTTGTGTCATTGCGCCCATGTTCTGACGTCGCGCATTGCGGGTGTGACGCTTCGATGTCAGTACAATTACGCAAATAGAAGTTTGCTGAGCGTTAAATAAGGCAAAGCTCAGGTCATTACGCGGAAAAATCACGCATTTTTCGTTGCGGTAGCATTTGATAAAGATTAGCATTCGCGACTCATTTACTGGCGCGGGGGGCGTCAGTCATGGCCACTTTCTGCTCATCGAGCAGAGGAAAGGTGTGGTTCAGCAGGACGCTGTCGCATCGCGTACAAAGGGTTTTCAGGTGCCAAATCATTCTCGGGATAGCGCTGCAAGCATGAACAAGGGACATTTCTCCTGCCTGATCTTCAGCCTGATGGCATTGCCGGCCACTTCGCTGGCGGCAGAGGGTGCCACCTCAAGCGAGTCGCCAGTCGCGAATTCGGTGATCGTGGTGACCGGAGAGCGTGAAGGCGAAGTGGCGCCGGGCAGCTACCGCGCCGAGGCCTCGAGCCTGGCCAACAAGCAGTCGGTGGACTTCCTCGAGCAGGCGCGCACCATCAATGTCGTGACCCAGCAGGTCATGCATGATTTCAATCTGGATGATCTGGAAGAGGCGCTGCAGCCGGTCGCGGGTATCCAGCTGGGCAACACCCTGGGGGGCACCGAAGACGGCTTCGTCAAGCGAGGCTTCGGCAGCAACAGTGATGGTTCGATGCTGATCGATGGCATCCGTCAGCCACGCCGTACCTACACCACGGCGACCGTGGACCGCGTCGAGGTGCTCAAGGGGCCGTCATCACTCTTCCAGGGCCAGCAGAACCCCGGCGGCGTGATCAACATGGTCACCAAGCGCCCGCAGTACGAGACGCACACCGAGATCAGTGGCGAGGTCAGCTCCTTCGGCGGTGGCAATACCACCCTGGACACCACCGGTCCCATCGAGGATACCGGCCTGGCCTATCGCTTCATCCTCTCGCATGAAGATGAAGACTCCTGGCGCGAGTACGGCAATGACCGTCGCACCACCATCGCCCCTTCACTGCGTTGGGAAGGCGAGCACAGTAGTGCCCAGATCAGCTACGAGTACCAGGACTACGAGCTGGATATCGACCGTGGCACCGTCTTCTACAACGGCAGCGCCGCCAACGTCACGCGTGGCACGCGTTTCGATGAGTCCTGGAACCGCGTCTATGGCCATGACGAGTCCGTCAATGCCTGGTGGAAGCAGGAAGTCACCGACAACTGGGACATGAAGCTGACCTACGGCTGGACGCGTCGCCAGTACAGTGACGCGCGCGCCAATGTCACCGACGTCAGTGACAGCGGCGATGTGACCGTGCGCGCCGAAGAGAACCAGGGCTATGATCGCAGCGAGCACTACACGGCGCTGGATGCCATGGGCGATGTCGAGATCGCGGGGCAGCGTCACCAGCTGGTCATCGGGGCGGACTACGAGACCACACGCGACTATCTGGATGAGCGCTATTTCGGCGATTCCGTCACGGTCTCCACCGTCACTGACGTGAACCACGGCCAGCTGGCCCAGGTGACCTCCGACGACATCAATACCTCGCGCAGCAATCGTCTCGACGAGACCCAGGCCATCGGGGTCTATGTCAGCGACCGCTGGTATCTGACCGACAAGTGGATTCTGGGCCTTGGCGGGCGCTACACCTGGTTCGATCAGCAGAGCGGGCAGGGCGAGGACTTCGTGTCCGACCCCGATTACAGCGACGATCTGTTCCTGCCTTCCGCGAATCTGCTCTATCGCATCGACGATGCCAGCTCCGCCTACATCAGCTACAGCGAATCCTTCGTGCCGAACGGCAGCGACAGTGACAGCGGCGAGAGCCTCGACCCCGAGCTCGGCAAGGGCTACGAGATCGGCTACAAGCGTCAGTGGAATCCGCGTCTGGCGACCTCCGTGGCGCTTTACCAGATCCGCAAGGAAAACGTCGCAGTCACTGACAATGGTGTGACTCGCACCATCGGTGAAGCCGGCTCGCAAGGCCTGGAATTCAGCCTCGAAGGGGCCCTGACGGACCGCACATCCTTGCTGTTCAGCTATGCCTACACCGATACCGAAGTGCTGGAGGATACCGAAGGCACCGAGGGCAATCGTCTGCCGAATGCGGCGCTCAACGCGGCCAGCCTCTATCTGGCACATGATCTGGCGATCGATCCGTCCTACGGCGAGTGGCGTGTCGGCGGTGGCGTGCGCTATGTCGGCGAGCGTGAAGGCGATGACGACAACAGCTTCTCGATGGATGCCTATACCGTCGCAGATGCCTTCGTCGGCTGGCGTCACGACTTCTTCGGCCCGGACACCGAATTCAAGCTGAATGCGAAGAACCTGTTCGATACGGGTTACTACTACGGCAGCGGCGGCGATACCCGCGTGCTGGTGGGTGACCCGATGGAAATCACCCTGTCGGCCAGCGTCGGCTGGTAAT